>DAOWNN010000202.1 GCA_030642585.1 Bacteroidota bacterium
AGAAAAGCCTCCAATGATCCAGCCTCCCAGGTTAATCCCCGAAAAAATCGCTTCCATACCCTGTGTGATTAAACTAGCCTGGTTTAAAGCAAAATCGTCTTTTTCATCTGGTTTCAGCTTTCTTATCGCTCTCATAGTGGCAACCAGATCATCTTCAAATTCAACCATAGATACATCCTCCCTGGCTTTTACCATAATCAATGGTTGTAAAGACTCGCTCCTCAGGTTTATCATATTTCTTGTATTATTGATTGGAACGATAACCACTTTATCAAATCCATCATCTCCAAGTCCTCCCACCCCCTCCTTCTTAAGTACTCCTGAAACCACTAATTTCTTTCCCCGAACCGTAATGACCTTGCCAATTGGGTTTGTATTCTCAAATAATTTTTCCGCCAGAACAGCACCAAGAACAGCACGATTCTTCCCACTCTTTGATTCAAACAGGGAAAAATATCTGCCTTTTTCAATTTCAAAAGACCGAATATCTGCAAAATCATGTGTTGTAGACAAAAATCCAATATTTTCGACAGAGTTATTCCGATATTTCACAGTTACCGCTGATTGGACAATAAAAGCCATGGCTTCGGCATTCCTTAAACGACCTTTTAACTCTTCATATTCCCGAATGGTTGGAACAGGCCTTTTTACCATTTCCCACCAGGCAATATTTGGATCAAAAGCCCATGGCCATTTATCGATATAAATTGTTTTGTCGCCAAGTGAAGCAATATTCTCCCTAATGGAACTTTCCATCCAGTCTAAAATGGTAAAAACCGAAATGATTGCAAAAATTCCAATGGTGATCCCCAACAAAGAAAGGAATGTCCTGAGTTTATTTAGAATAACTGCCTGAAAAGCAAATAAAAAACTCTCTCTTAATAATTTAAGAAACATCATAGGAATATAGGTTTTCTGGATCCATCAATAAATTTCTATACGAAGATAAGCTGAAAACCTTTCAATTTATAAAAGTCCGAAGATAAATTGAGCAAATTCTATATGTCTTAAAAATAATGAATTATACAGCTTCTAGTAATGAATAAAATTACTACTTTTACCGACAATCAAAAAAGTCACCGCTTTTCTCATATTTGCTTATAAATGAAGGATTTAGTAAAGATTCGAACAGCCCTTATCTCAGTTTTTCACAAAGAAAACCTCGATCGTATTCTTGAATTGCTAGCTAGATTCGATGTTAGGCTGATATCAACCGGAGGGACAAAATCTTACATCGAGGAAAAAGCTTACAGTGTGGAGTCTATTGAAAATCTTACTGATTACCCTTCCATCCTGGGTGGCAGAGTAAAAACTTTGCATCCGAAAATTTTTGGAGGCATACTTGCAAGAAGACAGAAAGAGTCTGATCTGAAGCAGCTTAAAGAATATAATATTAATGAAATTGACCTTGTAATTGTAGATTTGTATCCTTTTGAAGAAACCCTGGCATCCGGAGCAGATGATCAGACTGTAATTGAAAAAATCGATATTGGGGGAATTTCGCTGATCCGTGCCGGAGCTAAAAATTTCAATGATGTTCTTATTGTGTCAGGCCGCCACCAGTATGAAGAATTAATTGCCCTCCTTGAAAAAGGGAAAGGTGTTTCCTGTCTTGCCGATCGAAAGAAATTTGCCACTGAAGCCTTTCATGTTTCCTCACATTACGATGCAGCTATCTTTAATTATTTCAATTCAGAAGATGAGGTTTCCGCTTTGAAGATAAGTGAAAATAAGGGAAGAGTTCTCAGGTATGGAGAAAATCCACATCAGAAAGGCTACTTTTTTGGCGATCTTGATTCTGTCTTTGAAAAATTGCATGGCAAGGAAATTTCTTATAACAATCTGCTGGACATTGATGCAGCTGTAAACTTGATTTCTGATTTCAATGAAACCACCTTTGCAATACTAAAACACAACAATGCCTGTGGGTTGGCTTCTCGTCCTAAGCTGGTATATGCCTGGAAAGATGCTCTTGCTGGAGATCCTGTTTCTGCCTTTGGCGGGGTACTCATCACCAACCAGGCAATTGATAAAGAAACAGCAACAGAGATAAACAAAATCTTTTTTGAAGCAATATTAGCACCTGCATATACACAAGCTGCACTTGAAATTCTGAAACAAAAAAAGAACCGGATTATTCTTATATTAAAGAGGATAAGGCTTCCTGAAAAAATCTATAGGTCAGCTTTAAATGGAATTCTTATGCAGGAAGCGGATATGAAAACAGACAGGGAAGCGGATATGAAAACTGTGACTAAAAAAGCTCCTGATGTCGCAGAAATTACTGATATGGAATTCGCAAATATACTGGTAAAGCATACCAAATCTAATGCAATTGTATTGGCAAAAAACAAGCAGCTTTTTGCCAGTGGTGTAGGTCAGACTTCAAGGGTAGATGCCCTGCAACAGGCAATACAAAAGGCAAAGCATTTTAATTTTGATTTAAATGGAGCGGTTATGGCTTCGGATGCATTCTTTCCGTTTGCAGATTCTGTTGAAATAGCAGAGAAAGAAGGTATCAGAACAGTAATTCAGCCCGGAGGTTCAATACGGGACCAGGAATCAATTGATTACTGTGACCAACATCAAATGACAATGGTTTTTACAGGAACCAGGCACTTTAAACACTAGCTGAACAGAATAGTATTAAACACATAAATATTGAAGAAACAGAAATGGGAATTTTTTCTTTTTTAACACAGGAAATAGCAATTGATCTGGGAACAGCAAATACAATCATCATTCAAAATGACAGAATTGTTGTTGACGAACCTTCTATTGTGGCTATTGACAAAAGCACTGGCAAACTCATTGCAATTGGAGAGAAAGCAAGGCAAATGCACGGGAAGACGCATGATAATATCAAAACTATCAGGCCCTTAAGAGACGGTGTTATTGCTGATTTTGATGCAGCAGAGCAAATGATTCGTGGAATGATAAAAATGTTGAATGAAAAGCCTCGTTTTTTTAACCCGGCTCTTAAAATGGTTGTTTGCATCCCTTCCGGAAGTACAGAAGTTGAGATCAGGGCAGTAAGGGATTCTTCTGAACACGCAGGAGGACGTGAAGTATATATGATATATGAGCCAATGGCAGCTGCCATTGGAATAGGAATTGATGTGGAAGCTCCTGAAGGAAGTATGGTAGTTGACATAGGTGGAGGAACCAGTGAAATTGCCGTTATAGCATTGGGAGGAATTGTGTGCAACAAGTCTATTCGAATTGCAGGTGATGGATTTACTGCTGATATCCAGGCTTATATGCGTCATCAGCACAATATTAAAATTGGAGAAAGAACTGCTGAAGACATAAAGATCAATGTAGGCTCAGCTCTGGGAGACCTCGAAAATCCACCAGCAGATTATGTGGTTCGGGGACCCAACCTAATGACTGCCATGCCTATTGAAATTCCGGTGTCCTACCAGGAAATAGCACACTGCCTGGATAAGTCCATCTCAAAAATAGAAGGATCCATATTAAATGTTCTGGAACAAACTCCCCCGGAATTGTATGCAGATGTTGTTAGTCATGGTATTTATCTTGCAGGTGGGAGTGCTCTTCTAAGAGGGTTGGATAAAAGGCTTACAGAAAAAATCAACATTCCCTTTCACATAGCAGAATCGCCTCTTCATGCTGTTGCCAGAGGAACCGGAATAGCTTTAAAAAATGTAGATAAATTTTCCTTTCTAATGAGATAATTAAGAATGCAAAATAAATTTTCTGAATGAAGAATTTAATTCAATTTCTAATAAGATTTCATTTCATAATCTTATTTATACTGATTGAAATTTTTACATTTTTCATTGTATTCCAAAACAACAATTTTCAAAAAGCAAAAGTTGTTACTCTGGCCCAGAATATCAAGGGCATTTATCATTCAAAAATCTTTTCAGTAACAGAGTATTTTGGCCTCAGGGAAATTAACCAGACCCTCTCAGCTGAAAATACAAGGCTCAACAATATCCTTCAAAGAGCATATCGTTCAGATGATATATTTTTTTATAAGCTGGATGATACGGTATATAAACAACAGTACTATATGACCGGTGCCAAAGTACTCAACAATAAAATTAATACTCAACATAACTTTTTGACTCTCAACAAAGGATCTGAACAAGGAATGAAGCCTGGCATGGCTGTAGTTTCATCAGATGGGGTAGTTGGAGTTATTTTTAATGTATCCCGACATTATGCTACTGTTATCTCGTTATTAAATACCCGGTTAAATATAAGTGCTAAATTTAAAAAAAATGACTATTTCGGGGCCCTGCAATGGGACGGGAAGTCTTATCAAAAGGCTATATTGAATGAAATTCCACATCATGTTGAGATCAATGTTGGAGATTCTATTATCACAAGTGGTTACTCCACCATATTCCCTGAGGGCATTCAAATTGGTACGGTGCAGGATTTCGTTGTTAAGGGAGGCAACTTTTATGAAATCAGTGTAATTTTATCCACCGATTTTAAGAAACTTAGATTCGTTAATGTAATCAGTAATTTGAAAAAAAAGGATCAACTTGATTTAGAAAATTCTTTTCCCGATGACTAATTTATTTTTACGAAATATTGGCAGATTCCTTTTCCTTGTACTATTTCAGGTATTGGTCCTTGACAACATTCAACTTGGTGGATATTTAATCCCATTTATGTATGTTTTGTTTATCTTATTAATGCCCTTTGAAACTCCGGGCTGGCTACTTTTAGTCTCAGCCTTTTTCCTGGGTTTCTCTATTGATCTTTTTGAGCATACCCCGGGGGTACATGCTTC
The DNA here is from genome assembly GCA_030642585.1 of Bacteroidota bacterium. Lineage (GTDB taxonomy): Bacteria > Bacteroidota > Bacteroidia > Bacteroidales > VadinHA17 > JAYEGO01. The sequence goes on from DAOWNN010000202.1 coordinate 4,772, forward strand.
AGCTACGGTATTTATGGCCTTCTTACGTCCTGCTGTACTAAAAATAATTGCTCCCCGGGAAGGATATGAGCCAAACAGCTTCCCTCGTATTCATTTTTATGGAGTTTCCTGGTTCCTGCAATATTCTGCAATTCTGGTTTTCTCTCACCATCTGTTCCTGTTTTACCTGGAAGTATTTTCTTTGTCAGGTTTCTTTAACACTTTTTTAAGAATTATATTAAGTTCAATATTTTCTATAGGACTCATTATTTTAAGTCAATTTCTTATTTTTAAGAAATAATTTCCTTACAGTATGAAAAACCAATATGCAAACCGCAAATTTGTACTTGGAGGCCTGCTGGTCTTA
>DAOWNN010000219.1 GCA_030642585.1 Bacteroidota bacterium
CAGAGCTGTTGTTGCATCAAGGATAAGCAATTTGGTGAGATTTCGTTTTAAGAAACTCATGATCTTATCATCTTCTGGCCCAACATTAGATATAATTCCCTGCTTAATGTTATTATGATCTTTTATTAATTTCTCTAAGGTGTTGACATTTACCGATTTATGCTGCTCCAGGGAAATTATTTTTCCCCTATCAAACAGAGCTAGTTTTGTCATACTATTGCCAATATCCAGTATCAGGTTCAGACTCATATTTGTATTTGTTGCTTCGGGCTCAAAATGACTATATAAAACTAGCAATTATTAAACTGTACTCACTGCTAATTTATTATTGATTTTGGTTCAAATTTATAAAATTCCGTTCTTTACATGAAGCAAAGACAAACTTAATTCAGGAGCCTGAACAACAAGCAGATAATGAAAATTGGTATTGGTGGCATCAGCAGGGCAGGGAAGACACAGCTGGCAAATTTTATTAAGGACTTATTTTCAGACCTTAAAGTAGTAATACTTAGCCAGGATGATTTCGTATTTGAGCATGACAAGCTTCCGGTTATAAATGATGAAATTGACTGGGAGAGCCCTGCTTCAATTGATTTTAAGAAATTCAGGGAGGCAATAAGTAAAGACACTAAAAAATATGATATTGTTATCGCTGAAGGATTACTCATCTTTTATAAGTCAGATATCTGTATGGAGTTTGATAAAAAAATATTTGTCCATATCAATAAGGCTGTTTTCAGGGAGAGAAAACTCACAGATACCCGCTGGGGTTCATTTCCTGACTGGTATGTTGATCATATATGGAATAGTTACATGAAATTTGGCAGGGTAGAAAAAGGGCGTGATGATTTTTTGTACCTGGATGGAGCCCGGGATTTTGACAGAGAGAAGATAGTGGAATTTTTGAGCATTGAACGGTGAATGTTGATATTGAATGTTGGATGTTGAAAAAACAACTTCAAACTTTCAATTGAATTGAGCCCCTGGGCTACTAACTGCCTGGAATAAGATTTTCAAGTACTTGTATAGCCATTGATGTGGAATGAATATCACTAATATTTAGCATCAATTTTGAATTTTTTTCCTTGATTATATATTGCGCCGGTTTTTTTTGAATTTCAGCGATGACTTTTCCAAAAAATGGAGATTTATAATATACAGATTCAGGGTTTGCGATAAATTGAAGAATTAGTGTTTTCTTTTTCAGAATAATTTTTTCAAAGCCCAGTTCTTTTGCCAGTTTGCGCATTGGAACAATATTCATTAACTCTGATGCTGGAGGAGGGATTGGTCCAAACCGGTCTTCAAGGTTTTTCCTGAATAATTCAAGTTCTTGCGGGTCATCTATATCATCGAGTGATTTATATAGCCTTATCCGTTCTCCGATGTTTTCAATGTAGTTTTCAGGAAACAATAATTCAAGATCAGTTTCAATATGGACTTCTTTAACAAATATTCCTGATTCCGGCAAAGAACTATCTTTTATGCCTTTTTCTAATTCTGCCTTAAATTCGGTTTCTTTAAGGTCGTTCACAGCTTCTTCAAGGATTCTCTGGAAGGTTTCCAGGCCAATTTCTGCAATAAATCCACTTTGTTCGGCTCCAAGCAAATTGCCTGCCCCTCTGATATCCAAATCCTGAAGTGCAATATTAAAACCACTTCCCAATTCTGAAAACTCTTCTATGGCTGTTAATCTTCTTCTGGCTTCTGAAGATAATGTATGAAGAGGAGGAGCTAACAGGAAGCAAAAAGCTTTTTTATTAGACCTGCCAACACGACCCCTTAACTGATGAAGGTCACTTAATCCAAAGTTTTGGGCATTGTTTATGAAAATGGTATTGGAGTTTGGAATATCCAAGCCAGATTCGATTATAGTTGTAGCAATAAGAACATCAAATTCACCACTAATAAAATCCATCATTATGGCTTCCAGCTTTTTTCCTTCCATTTGCCCATGAGCAATTGCAGTGGTAACTTTTGGCAGCAGGCGACCTATTAGTTTTTGGATTTCAAGAATGCTGTCTACACGGTTGTGAATAAAAAACACCTGTCCTCCACGGCTTATTTCATATTCTATACCTTCCTTTATAATCTCCTGGTTGAACCGGTGAAGCTCAGTAAGTATGGGATGACGATTGGGTGGGGGAGTCCTCATCACAGAAAGGTCACGTGCTCCCATCATAGAAAACTGCAATGTGCGAGGAATTGGAGTGGCTGTCAGGGTGAGGGTATCCACATTAATTTTAAGCTTTCTGATTTTTTCTTTAAGGGCAACTCCAAATTTTTGTTCTTCATCTACTATGAGAAGGCCAAGATCCTTAAAATGCACATCCTTACTAGCCAGCCTGTGAGTTCCAATAATTATGTCTATTTTCCCATTAGCAACATCTTTGATAATAGATTTTTGTTGGGCAGGTGTTTTAAAACGACTGATATATTCCACCCTGCAGGGGAAATTGTGCAAGCGGCTCCTGAATGTATTATAATGTTGAAGTGCCAGTATAGTGGTCGGAACAAGAAGGGCAACCTGTTTACTGTCGGTAACTGATTTAAAAGCAGCTCGTATAGCAATTTCTGTTTTTCCAAAACCAACATCTCCACAAACCAATCTGTCCATCGGAAATGATGCTTCCATACCCTCTTTTACGGCCCGGGTCGTTTCTAGTTGATCAGGAGTATCTTCATATATGAAGGATGCTTCAAGTTCTTGTTGTAAGTATGAATCAGGGCTGAAACCAAAGCCATGAGTGGCTTTTCTTTTTGCATAGAGAGAAATTAATTCCCTGGCAATATCCTGAACCTTTTTTCGGGCTCTTTGTTTTAGCTTTTGCCAGGCACCTGATCCAAGCTTATATATTCTCGGAGGCTCCAGATCTTTTCCTTTGTATTTTGTTATTCTGTGAAGAGAATGAATGCTGACATAAAGGGTATCATTATCCTTATATACAAGTCTTACACTTTCCTGTATTTTCCCACTAATTTTAATTTTTTCTAATCCTCCAAAGCGCCCAATCCCATGATCAACATGTACTACGTAATCTCCCGGCATTAAGCCTGTAAGTTCCTTTAATGTAATTGCATGTTTTTTAGAAAAATTTTGTTTGAGCCTGTATTTATGATAACGATCAAATATCTGATGGTCGGTATAACAGCAGATTTTCAACTGATGATCAACAAAACCTTCATGTAAATTGGTGTTTACAGGAATGAATTCTACTTCTTTTTTGATATCTGAAAATATTGCAAGCAGACGTTCCACCTGTTTTTCATTCTCTGAAATAATGTAATTTATATATCCTGAAGTTTTGTTTTCAAGGAGAGTAGTGGCGAGCAACTCGAAGTTTTTGTTGAAAGAAGGCTGGGGAGATGTTTGAAAAAGTATAGTTTCAGAATGTTCAAAAAAGTTTTGTCCCCCGAATTCGAAACTTGTAAATTTCTTGATGCCTTCCAGGAATGTATCATGATTAATAAACAACTTCTTTTTTTCTTCACCTGTTTGTTCATCTTGCTTATCAGCCCAGGGGAGTTGATTTGAAGCTTTAAGAAGTTTAATAATTGTATGCGATGAAAGTGAAAGATCGTCAATCCAAATTTGAAAAGAGGGATCAAGAATCTCAAGGAAGGATAAGGAATTAGATACTGAAAGTTTGGTGATATCGGGGAGGATTGAAATTTTTGAAACAGCTAGAATAGAAAGTTGTGTCTCTGCGTTAAAGCTTCGGATGGACTCTACTTCATCGCCAAAAAAGTCTATTCTGAAAGGATGTTCATTTGAAAATGAAAAAACATCAACAATACTCCCCCGGACTGAATACTGACCTGGTTCATATACAAAATCAACTCTTTCAAACTTATATTCTTCAAATACCTCCTCAATAAATGTGATTGATATTTTTTCACCCTTACTAAGCTGAAGTGTGTTTTTCTTTAGTTCGCTTTTCTTCAGAACCTTCTCAGTCAGGGCTTCAGGATGAGTTACTATAGCGATTTTACGCCTTGAACTTGCTAAAGTATTCAAAACCTCTGTTCTGAGTACAATATTTCCCGGGTCGGGCTGCTGATATAACAGTGATCTTTTAAAAGAGGATGGAAAAAAAAGTACAGATGAAGGATTCAGAAGATTTGAAAGATCATTGTAGAAATATGCAGCGGCTTCCTTATCTTCTAAAATGAACAATTGGGAATGCTTGTTCCTGTCAATATAATTTGAACTGAATATGGCCGTTGATGAACCGCTTAAGCCTTTAAGAAAAAAGTTTTTCACTCCTTTTCTTACTTTATTCTCCAGGATTTCAATGTTGGGATGAATATGAGCCTTTTTGAATTCTTTTGTATCTATCATTATTTTTTACGAAAATCTGCTGAAAGATACTACAATATTTATTTCAGCTATCGATACTAACTCTTTGACATTTGCCTTTTAGATCTTGAATGATTTGGTTTCACCGTATTATAATACTGCTTTTAATACTGCGAATTATGTGCTGAAGTCAGTGCCACTACAATCAATACCAACCCTGGTCATTGCGAATGAAATGAAGCAATCTCATTAGCTTGCCTGATTGATTCCTGGTTCCTGGTTTTTGATTTTCACCTCTTCTTTCTTTCTCTCCCTCGCTCTGCGCCTCTTTTGTCGGTGCCTGAAATACGTTGACCAAAAAAACGGTTAACAATATGACAAAAGTAAATTATTTTGATCACGAGAACAAACCTCAGTATCAGAGGTATTTTAGCGAAGATTTTAAGAAAAGAAAAATCAAGGAATTGGAGAG
>DAOWNN010000141.1 GCA_030642585.1 Bacteroidota bacterium
ATTTCAACGGCCCTCAATGCAGCGGCACTATCGGTAGTAAAAAAAGGATTCCCGGTTCCTGCGGTCATTATGACAATTTCTTTATTTTTAAGTGCCTCAATGGCTTTTGTTGGAGAATAGCCCTCGCCGACCGGTTCCATTTTAAAGGCAGTTAGTAATCTTGAAGGTACATTCAGGGATTCAAACATGGAACGGATGGCAAGCCCATTAATTACTGTTGCCAACATGCCCATCTGGTCGCCGGAAACTCTATCAAAACCCAAATATTCTCCTTGAATTCCGCGAAATATATTGCCTCCGCCAATCACTATACCCAGCTCTACGCCATGCTCATGAACTTTCTTTATTTCTTCACAGTAATTCCTGAGAATGTTTGAGTCTATACCATGGGAATTTTCACTCATAAGAGCTTCCCCGCTAAGTTTTAGAAGGACTCTATTAAATTTATTCATACTTTTTTGCTTGGTTTACGAAAATAGTTCGGATTGTTCGTAAAAACAAAAAGGAGAGAATAATAATTTTATTCTCTCCTTTTTGTAAAAAATATATTTTTTATGAACTCAGGCTAAATCTATCAAATTTGGTGACAGTTAGGTCTTTGTTCTGTTCCTGAAGATATTGCTTAATGGTTTTTTTATTATCTTTCACGAAAGGCTGGTTCAACAATGTATTTTCTTTGAAAAATTTGTTCAATTTTCCTTCAGCAATTTTATCTAAAATGCTTTCAGGTTTGCCTTCCCGTTTAGCCTGATCTCTCCCAATTTCCATTTCTTTATCAATAATTTCCCGGGAAACATTTTCCTTGTCAATAGCTACAGGATTCATAGCAGCAATTTGCATGGCAATATCCTTTGCCACCTGGGTATCAATATTTTCCTGATTAAAACCAGCTGCTGATGCCAGTTTGTTTCCCGGATGTATATATGATATTACAGAAGGAGCAGAGATGCTTGAAAAATAACTCAGATCAAGTCTTTCTCCAATTATTCCCACCTGTTCTATAACTTTTTCACCAACAGTGACATCTCCCAGTTTCAGATTTTTTAATTCGTCGATATTGGCAGGATTTTCAGTAAGGGCAAGTTGAAGAATTGAATCTGCAAATTCAACAAAAGCTTCATTTTTAGCTACAAAATCGGTTTAACAATTTAATACAATCATGGCTACCTTGTTCCCAGCCTGGTTTATTTTCGATAAAACCACACCTTCAGAGGCTTCCCTGTCGGCTCGTTTATTAGCAACGGCCTGTCCTTTTTTCCTGATTATTTCAATAGCTTTTTCAAAATTACCATCGGCTTCCTGGAGGGCCTTTTTACAATCCATCATTCCGGCACCCGTAGTTTTCCTAAGCCTGCTTACCTCAGCGGCAGATATATTACTCATAATAAAATGAAATTAGTAGTTAATGAATGAACTTATTTTTCTTCTTTTTTTGCAGCAGTCTTTTTGGCTTTGCTTACTTCCTTTTCAACTTCTTTTTCTGCTTCGCCTTTTTCCTTACCTGTATTCTCTTTTTTCTCATCAGATTTTACCTCAGAAGCTTTAGAAGATGTTTCTGATTTCTGATCAGTTTCATTTTTCTTAGTTTCAGCCCTTACTGCTCTTTTCGCTTTGGATTCAGCTTCTTTATCTTTTTCCATCTTACGTTCATTCAGTCCTTCCTGAATAGCTTCAGTAAGGTAATCGATAATAAGTGAAATAGATTTTGAGGCGTCGTCATTAGCTGGAATCGGAAAATCGATATTAGATGGATCAGAATTTGTATCAACCATAGCAAAAACCTGAATGTTAAGTCTTTTTGCTTCGCGAACAGCTATATTCTCTTTCATCACATCTACAACAAAAAGTGCCGCTGGCAATCTTACCAGATCAGAAATACTTCCAAGGTTTTTTTCAAGCTTTGCTCTCTGCCTGGTAATTTGAAGCCTCTCTCTTTTTGATAAATTCTTAAAAGTGCCGTCAACACCCATTTTATCAATAGAGGCCATTTTCTTAACAGCCTTTCTAATAGTTGGGAAGTTCGTAAGCATTCCTCCTGGCCAACGCTCTGTTACATAGGGCATATTTATTTGCTTCACCCGCTCAGCAACTAGTTCTTTAGCTTGTTTCTTGGTGGCAACAAAAAGGATTTTTCTTCCTGATTTTGCAATTTGTTTTAAAGCATTGGCGGCTTCCTCTAATTTGACAATGGTTTTTTCAAGGTCAATGATATGGATACCGTTTCTCTCCATAAAGATATACGGCGCCATATTGGGATTCCACTTGCGCTTAAGGTGACCAAAATGGACACCGGCATCCAGTAATTCGTTAAAACTTGTTTTAGGCATTTTATATGAAATTATGTTTACATTCTTAATTCTCAATTTTCAGGTAGCCCGTGAATAAATTAACGGAGTCCTGTCAATTTAGATCCTAAACATCCTCAAGATCTGGCTTAACGCTTGCTGAACTGGAAGCGTTTTCTGGCTTTGGGTTGACCCGGCTTCTTCCGTTCAACAACACGTGGGTCTCTGGTAATAAACCCATTAGCCCTTAAGGCTTCTTTGTCATCAGGATTAAGTTTTACAAGGGCCCTGGCAATAGCAAGTCGTGTTGCTTCAGCTTGTCCTTTAAAACCACCTCCGTCAAGATTTACCCGGATGTCAAACTTTCCGGTTAATTCAAGTAGTGTCAATGGTTGTTGAACAATATATTGAAGTTGTTCGGTTGGAAAATACTCTTTATAGTCTTTATGATTGATCGTAATCTTTCCTTTGCCATCATTTAAGTAAAGTCTGGCAATCGCTGCCTTCCTCCTGCCAATCGTATTAATAATTTCCATACCTTTTATTTAATAGAATTTAAATTGATCTTTTTTGGTTGTTGTGCTTCATGCTCATGCTCGGTTCCGGCATAAACATACAAATTTCTGAATTGTTCCCTGCCAAGCCTGCTTTTAGGAAGCATGCCCTTTATAGCTTTTTCAACAACAGCAATGGGATTCTTTTTCATTAATTTTTCAGGAGTGATAAATTTTTGACCTCCGGGATAACCAGAATGGCTCACATATTGTTTGTCGGCCCACTTATTCCCTGTAAGCTTAATTTTTTCTGCATTTATTACTATAACATTGTCACCACAATCTACATGTGGTGTAAAATCAGCTCTGTGCTTTCCTCTTAAAACAATAGCTACTTTAGAGGCGAAACGCCCCAAAATCTCTTCATTTGCATCAACAAGAACCCACTCTTTTTTAACAGTGGTTTTGTTTGCTGATATTGTTTTGTAACTGGTAGTATCCACCTTGAACCTAAGTTTTTAATTAATACACTAATACTCTTGTTATTTCCCCTGAAATTTACGGACTGCAAAAATACAATTATTTTTTTAATACAAGAATATTATCAATAAGAATTCCGGCAGAGTGTAAATATTTTAAAGAAATGACATCATAAATCGGGGAGACTTTGAATTTTAAGGATGTATATTGGAATTATGGAACCCTGGAAGGCAGGAATGAAGATGCTTATTTTTTCTTGCCTTGCGCCCTGTGCCTTTTAGACCTTGATTATTGAATCTTTACATGACTATTGTTTAATTGGTCAGTTTAAAAGAAAATATTTTCCGTAATTTTATGCCCAACAAGTATTCCCTGGTAATGCTGAACTATATATCATTTAGCAAAAAAAATATTTATACCTGGATTTTAGTGCTTCTTGCAGTATGTATTCCGGTTTCGGAATTTGGCATATCTGTGTCAATGTTTCTATTGGCAACAACCTGGCTGGTTGAAGGAGGCTATAGGGGAAAGTGGAGAAGGCTTAAAACTAATACTGGCCTCCTTGTTTTCTTAAGTTTTTTACTTGTTCATGTTTTATGGCTGATCAACTCAAGCGATTTAATGTATGGATTACATGATCTGAGAATAAAGCTACCCATCCTTATTTTGCCATTTATCCTTGGGTCGGGTAAGCCGCTTCAAAGAAAAGAAATACACACCATTCTCTGGTTTTTTTCGGCTTCAGTTCTGGTTGCCTCCTTCATCTCATTTACTGCCTATCTGGGCGTTGGAGGGTTTGAATACACCAACATCAGGGAAATATCATTATTTATTTCACACATAAGATTTGCCTTGATGATAGATCTTGCAATCTTTCATGTAATATACAATCTCATCAAAAATTTTCACAAAGAAAAATTTTGGCTAAGTGGATTAAAGTTTTTTATCCTGATCTGGCTAATAGTTTTTTTGCTTCTGCTTAAGTCAATGACCGGGATTGTGATATTACTTATTGTGGGAACTGTTCTTACAGTTGTTTATATAAGAAAGCTAAGCAATTTTATGCTCAAGTATTTTCTGTCAATATTGTTAATTACAGGTTTTATGGTGATTGTATTCCTTGTATCCAACTATTATGCACGCTTCAGTTTTGTTGAACCTGTGATAATTGAGACTCTTGAGGAGGAAACAATGAACGGGAACTCATATGCGCATGAAATTGAAAACATTCAGCTTGAAAATGGGGAACGTGTATGGTTGTACTACTGTGAAGAAGAGCTAGTAGAAAACTGGAATATCAGAAGTAAATTTGATTTTTGGGGAGAGGATAAAAGAGGACAGGACCTGAGAATTACTATGATCAGATATCTTAGTTCAAAAGGATTAAGAAAAGATTCATTGGGCCTTGCTTCATTGGGAGAAGAGGATATTGGGAATATTGAAAACGGCCTGGCAAATTATATCTATGCAGATAAGATTTCATTTTATCCTGTTTTTTATGAAATAATGTGGCAGATAAGAGAATACAGGAATGGGGGTGATCCATCAGCACATTCGATTACGCAGCGATTTGAATATTTGAATACCGGAATATCCATTGTGAAAAATCATTTTTGGTTTGGGGTAGGAACAGGGGATGTGCCGGGAGCATTTGAAGAACAATATAAGACAGAGGATTCACAATTGGAAAAAGAATGGAGATTAAGGGCGCATAATCAATATCTTACATTTCTTATCAGTTTTGGAAGTTTTGGATTCATATTGATAATGTCTATTCTTTTATTTCCGGTTTTTTGGAAGAAAGCCTGGAAATCTTATTATTCCGGGGTTTTTCTGGCAATTGTTTTTCTTTCAATGCTAAATGAAGATACCCTGGAAACATCTGTTGGAGCAGTATTTTTTGCATATTTTTATGCCTTATTTTTATTTTCGAATCAAGCAGATCAAATAAAGAAACTCAATTAGCCAAACTCCGAAATTAATTCAGGGTGAACAGCCTGACTGCAGGTATGAGACTGATCATTAAATAGTTAATAATAAATACATGAGCCAGAATAATCAATTCATATACGAGGCAGTGCAGGAATCGGTAAAGAGCGTACAGTCTGGGGGCGGACCATTTGGAGCAGTCATAGTAAAAGAAGGGAAGATCATTGCCCGTGCAGGAAATAGAGTAACACTGGAGCCGGATCCCACGGCTCATGCCGAAGTGAACGCCATACGGATGGCGGCAAGGGAATTAGATAATTTCGATTTATCAGGATGTGAAATTTACTGTTCTTGCGAGCCATGTCCGATGTGTCTTGGGGCTATTTATTGGGCACGCTTAGATAAAATTTATTTTGCAAGTAATTCGCAAAAGGCTCAGGAATTTGGTTTTGATGATTCATTTATATATAAAGAATGTGAAAAACCTTTTCATCTTAGAACCATTTCTACGATTGAACTTGAAATCGAAAATGCGGATGCCGGATTTAGGGAATGGAAGGCAAAGGAAGATAAGACAGAGTATTAATCAATAATGAAATTAGATTCAGGATTTTTTTCCAGGGATGTGCTGGATGTTGCACCAGATTTGTTGGGCTGCCTCATTGTACGGACTTTTGCAGATGATAGGGTAAAGAAATACAGGATTGTGGAGGTGGAGGCTTATCGTGGAGAAGAAGACCTGGCATGTCATGCAAGTAAGGGCCGCACCGCCAGGACTGAGGTCATGTATCATAAAGGGGGTTTGGTGTATGTTTATTTGATTTATGGGATGTACTGGATGCTGAATATAGTTTGTTCAGGTGATGGAAATCCTCAAGCCGTTTTAATTCGTGGGATTGAAGCTTATGAAGGTCCTGG
>DAOWNN010000302.1 GCA_030642585.1 Bacteroidota bacterium
TCAAGAGTTAAAAACCAAACACCTTGCCTTTGTCAATGGTATTTACATGACCATTACATTTGGTTTCAATTCCTTGATGCTGTTATTTGTTGGTATTTTTTCAGACCACTTTGGAATGGAAACAACTTACATCATTGCCGGAGTTGTGGCTGCCTTATCTATCCCATTTGCATTTATGCTTCCTAAAAAGAAAGTACAGGGAGGGTAATTTACAGTATATTGCCAGTCATGCTGAACTTGTTTCAGTATCTATTTGCCAGGCAAAAGATTCCGAAACAAGTTCGGAATGACGAACTCGACAATATCATCTTAACATGAAACTGGTTTGGGATAACGAAAAGTCATTCATTCTAAAGTTAGTTTTGACTCTTGCACTTTCACTAAAATCCAGCCGCAAGAACACAGGTTTTCTTGTATACATTGATATTCCCCTTGAGATTAAATACCTCCATAAGAAACACATATATACCTCTTCCCATCAATTCACCTCCGGAGTTTCTGCCATCCCAGACAAAACTCCCCGATGTTCCCAGCAATTCATTATTTGCCAATACCCTGATCCTATGACCCAGAGCATCAAATACAATTACATTTGCTACATAACCAGGTTCTGTAAAATCATAATGAAGGCTGCTAAGGTCTCTATATCCATCATTATCAGGAGAAAAAATCTCTGGTTCTACATACACTGGATCAGCAATTTCAATATCCCTAAGGTACTGTGAGTTTTCTTGCCCGGGTGTAGCGAAGCCAATACTTTCTGATGCTGAATGCCAGTTTGTTTCATCCAGGCTAGATTTATCAGGATTTAGCCGTTCAAGAGAAACGCCTTCCACGGAAACAAGTAAAGGAAAATGCATTTTTTCAGAGTATATCATTTCATCTATGATATGTAAGCCCCTATCCAGAAGTACTGCCCTGCCATTATCATTAGGATATGAGGGCATTCCGGAAAGTTTTAGTAAGTTTTCCTCTCTGGCAAATGGGTATTGTGTTAATATGTCATCAATATCCGTACTAAATGCCAAATATTCGCCAGGAAGGATCAATTGAGAAGAACTGCTTAATGGAGTGATTGATTTTAGTTCCAGGCTGTTTAAGTCTCTGCTTGCTATCCTCATATCACTTAGGTCAATGATTTTGGAGGAACGATTAAACACTTCAATAAAATCAACTCCATTGGGCCTGGGGTTAAAAAGGATTTCATTGATTACTAAGGACAGGCTGTCTGAATCTACTGGAAATCCGAACATAATATAATCATCCTCCAATATTTGATTACCCGCACAATCTGAAAAGCCCTCTTTTAAAGTTAAGGTATATAGAACATTCGTTTCAAACGATTTATTAAAATAAAGCTTTAAACTCTTAAAATGAGGTTCTATCAATTCTACCCGGTTTGAGAGAGGAAATGAATGATCCAGCCGGTAAAAATCAACCGAATAAGCAAGCAATCTATCATAAGTTTCATTAAAACTGACTTCTAAGATTGAATCTGCCAGAATAACTGCCTTAGATAAGACAGGTGCAGAAAAATCGGGATTCGAAGAAAGTATTGAATTAACTGTACCCGGACTACCTCCCTTGTTTGCCTTTGAGGCCAGCCAGTTTGACTTCCCTGAACATGGAAAGGACGGATCAATTTGCTCAAGACTCCAGCCACCTTCTGATTTATATTCATCCTGATACCATGAAATATCATAACAAAGATGAGAAATTACAATGGAAGAGGAATCCTTCAAATATATGGACTGGCCAGAATTATTCAATATTGGAAAGGAATTCAAGCCCAGCACCTGTCCAAAAGAACTAAACTCTAAAGTATCATCCTCATCACATAAAATAATGTAAGCTCCCGGGGCAATTGTAAATTCCGGAATAAGAGTTTCCTTTGAACCTACCCCCAATATCCAATTTTCAATCTTGAATTCATAATTCCCAGTATTCAATAATTCAATATACTCAGCTTCGGGGAGGCCTGTTGGTGGAATAGGATCAGCCATTATCTCATTAATTACAATATCGTATGGTTTTATGATATAATAAAATAAAGACACTGAGTCAATTAGCATTATATTTCCTGTAAGATCCATTACAGAATTCAATGTCAGGGTATGTAGGTATTCATCGACAAAGCATTCTGAAAAAAACAGAGAAAGCTGACATGAAGCTGTTTTTTTAATTTCATTTGGGTGGCCAATATTATTATCTACAATAAAATTTATAGTATCTGAGAGTACGGGAGCCTGAATTGGCTCATTAAAGTTCAAAACTATCTGATTAGAGGAAACAAATTCTGAATTAAGAATTACCGGGGGAATAGTATCCTTAACAAAACTACCTTCAATATTTAAATCATCAAACCAGAATTTTTGGTCTTGAGCCGATGAGTATTCATAATACAAACCGAAAAAGGGATGCCAGAAATTGTCATCATTGTCAAAAGACCCCAATAATAACGGATTCTCACAATCTTCTAAATTCCCAATATACAATTCCCAATGTCCATCTGCAGATCTGCTTACTTCAAAACAAGCTATAGAATCTACCCAAAGCTCTGCTTCCCAGTCAATCCCGGTGTTAAAAATCACCTCATTTATTCCGGAACTACACTTCCAAACCTTAATGAAATCGTCTGATCCGGTAAAATTAACTCCTATAACTATGGATTCAGAAGTAGCACCCGGATGCATATGTTGGGCATCGGAATCTGACAATAAGAATACCGCCCAGTTATTACGAGAAGAAGTAGGATATGAGTGCCTTAATTTAAATTTCCAATGTGTTTGTCCCTGGTTCAGTCGCAAACCTGGAAGAAGAATGGAGATTTGATCATGCCCGGAATTTGGATTGTCAAAGCTGTGATGAAGGCTATAGTTACCACTTAATTTATTCAATGTTGTTACTTCCCAACGTCCGGCTTCACTCTCAATCCAGTTAGCCATATTTCCTTCTTCAAAGTTCTCCATGATTTGTCCGAAAAGCGGAACCTGGAACAATAGAAAAAAGAGATACAGATTTTTCATTTATTCAAAGACTAATACAAATAATCATTATAGGGATATCTTTTTGAATGTATTTCTTTTACCTTCGAATAA
>DAOWNN010000271.1 GCA_030642585.1 Bacteroidota bacterium
GAGGGGTTCAGGGTTCTATCTTGAGGTCTCATACCTTTGATTTTATTAATTGAAAGAATACTGTTTTGTGATACGTTATTTAAAAAATAAATATTCAATTTTAATCATGAGTAAACAAATTACTGATTTAAAGCCAGGGGAACTATGGAAGCATTTTCATAGTTTAACCCAAATTCCAAGGCCTTCAAAAGAAGAAGGACAGGTTATTGAGTTTATGAAACAATTTGGTGAGGGCCTAGGCCTTGAAACCATTGTTGATGAAGTAGGAAATGTTATTATTAAGAAGCTTGCCACTCCCGGTTTTGAAAACCGGAAGGGAGTGGTGCTGCAGGGGCATATTGATATGGTTCCCCAAAAAAACAGCGATAAAGACCATGACTTTTCGAAAGATCCTATAGAAGCTTATGTGGATGGAGATTGGGTAACTGCAAACGGAACCACACTAGGTGCTGACAACGGAATTGGTGTGGCTGCAGCTATGGCTGTTCTTGCATCTAAAGAACTCAAGCATGGACTGATAGAGGGATTGTTTACCATAGATGAAGAAACCGGTATGACAGGTGCTTTTGGATTGAAACCAGGGCTCCTGGATGGAGATATCCTGATCAATATGGATTCAGAAGACGAGGGAGAGCTGTATGTGGGCTGTGCCGGTGGAACAAATGCGAATATTAAATTCAAGTACAATGAAGAACCGGTACCCGGAGATCATGTGGCATTGAAACTGGTAATTTCAGGATTAAAAGGAGGACATTCCGGGATCGATATCCCATTATACAGGGCAAATTCAAACAAATTATTGAATCGCTTCCTCTGGTACGGAATCAGGAATCATGGAATGCGCATTGCCATGCTTGATGGTGGCTCCCTGAGAAATGCAATACCAAGGGAATCCATTGCTGTGGTTACTATTCCCGGGAGTGAGGAACCCGGTGTTCTGGATTGGGTGACGAAAATGGAAACAGTTTTCAAATCTGAGTATGCCAGCATTGAACCTGATTTGAAGTTTTCTGCAGAGGTGACAGATCTTCCTTCCGTTGTACTGGACAAGGAAAGTGCGACTGCAGTTGTGAGCGGTGTATATGCTACACCAAACAACGTGATTCGTATGAGCAATGATATGGAAGGTCTTGTGGAAACTTCTACCAACCTTGCTGTAGTGAAATCGCACGATGGCGTAGTGGATATTTTATGCTTGTTACGAAGTTCAGTAGATACTGCTATGGTGGATTTAAAAAATGCCTTTACTGCAGCACTTGAACCACTTGGAGCTGAAGTTATATTTGATGGGGAATATCCGGGCTGGAAACCTAATCTGGATTCTCCCATTCTGAAAACTATGCAGGAAGTGTACAACAATAAATATGGAAAGATCCCAGAGATCAAGGCTATACATGCCGGATTGGAATGTGGTTTGCTTGGAGATGTATATCCGAATTGGGATATGATCTCCTTTGGGCCTACCATTCGTTTTCCACATTCTCCTGATGAGAAAGTAAATATTGAAACTGTTGGGAAATTCTGGGATTACCTGGTGGAAACCCTGGAAAATATTCCTGAAAAGTAATAATATTCTATTAATATAGTAAGGCTACTCCTATTTGGAGTGGCCTTTTTTTTATTTGATGCTTTAACCCGGAAAATGCATGCATTTTCGGCGATTAAGACTATAGCAGCAAATTTAGATCATTTCATTCCTCCAAATTTGGGTATGTCTAAATCGAGATTTCCCGCTTTGTTTCCCACTATCGATCACACATTCATACAATGAGCTTCGCTTTTGTATGAATAAAGCGGGTTAATCTTTTACCAGTAAACTTTCGCCTTCGGTTTTTGCAATTACTACAGCTCCGGTGGTGTCGCTCCACACATTGGTGGCTGTACGAAACATATCCAATATCCGGTCCACGGCTACAATCATGCCAATTCCTTCCAGGGGTAAACCAAGTGCTGAAAGGATAATGGTGATCATAAACAAACCTGCCATAGGAATGGCTGCAGCCCCGATAGAAGCAAGCAGGGCAGTTACCACAGCAATAGCCTGTTGCCCGAATGTAAGATCAAGGCCATATGCCTGAGCAATGAACATGGCTACAACGAGTTCGTATAAGGCAGTTCCGTCCATATTGACGGTGGCACCTAAGGGAAGTGTAAAACTGGAAACTTTATTCGACACTCCATCATTTTTTTCTACAGCCTCCATGGTTAGAGGAAGTGTGGCCATTGCCGATGCGGTTGAAAAAGCGGTGAGCAAGGGAGTAGATACTGCCTTGAAATGCTTATACGGATTAATTCCTCCAATGAAACGCTGAATTAGAGGCAGGGTAATAAAGGCATGAAAGCAGAGGGATACAAATACCGTGAGCATATATAGGCCCAGTCTTTCTCCCAAACCTAATAAAACCCGCACATTCCCGGCATGTTCAAGTAAAATATCCGATATATTTCCTGCAATAATGCCAAATACACCCAATGGAGTGATTCGGATGATCAGCATGGTGATTTTCATTATTACACTGAATAAAGCTTCAAAAAAGTTATTCAGTGTCTTTTGATAAGAATCCCTGATCTGTGTCATGAAGAATCCAAAAAGTAAGGCAAAAAATATCACCGATAATATTTGAGATTGGGAAAATGCCTGAAAAATATTTTCGGGAATGATCTCTATTAGAGTCCTTCCAAAAGATTTGGTTTCCAGATCCAATCCTTCTACATGTTGATTAAACCCGATATCTGCTCCAACTCCAGGTTTTATCAAATTGACAAAAAACAAACCTGTGAGTATAGCTATAGTGCTTGTGGCAATATAGTAGATAATAGTTTTTAGCCCAAGTCTGCCAAGATTTCCTGCCGATCCGACCTGACCTACTCCGTTAATGATGGAGACGAATACCAAAGGAACAATGATCATTCTTAATGCCCGTAAAAAGATCTCTCCCAGCCACCGGACATAGTTTACATAATCTGTAAGGTATAAACCAAACAATAAACCTGCTACAAGGGCGATCAGAATCTGCCAATGAAGTTTTAACTTTAAAATCCTCATACCATATCTTTTAATCTCAGAACTCTAAGGTATAAATTTATTCGAACAATGAAAATCCGGCGAGAATGTGCCTTAGATCTAAGGATGACTTCCGAATTTGAGGACGTAGTTCTATATAGTAAGAAAAATAAGCATTTTTCGTATATTTGTATAAATGTACTCTCCTGATATACATATCAAAAAATACGGCAAGTTCTTTTGCCGTCATCTCTTTGAATGCTGGTTGTATTAGAGATGAAGAGGGACCCACCCCCTAACCCCTCCAGGGAGGGGAATGAAGAGGGACCTGCCCCTCCCAGGAGGGGAATGAAGAGGGACCCCTTTGCCCCTCCCAGGAGGGGAATGAAGAGGGACCCACCCCTTTGCCCCTCCCAGGAGGGGAATGAAGATTTAATATTACTCCACAATTTATATTTTGACTCGTAGAAAAATTATACCTTATGACCCTGTGCTTAAAACCAGGGCAAAAAAGTTAAGAGAAAATATGACTTTTTCTGAAGTGCTTTTGTGGAATCAGTTAAAGCAAAGGAAAATGATGGGTTTCCATTTTAGCAGGCAAAGACCTATCGATCATTATATTGTTGATTTTTATTCTACGGAATTGCAGCTTGCTATTGAAATTGACGGAAATATACACAACAGGCAAGATGTTCAGAAAAATGACAAAAAAAGACAAAGAAGGCTTGAAAGCCTGGGTGTACATTTTTTAAGATTTAAGAATAGTGAGTTAGAGTGTCAGATGGAAAGAGTGCTTTGTAGTATTAAGAGTTGGATTGAGGGATTACCC
>DAOWNN010000304.1 GCA_030642585.1 Bacteroidota bacterium
TTCATGCCTTACCCCATACCAACTTCAGTTTGTAAAAGCTCAATACTACATTTCTATTATTAATGAAACTGGCAATCCTGAAGCCCGGGAGATTGGACTGAAACTTGCCCGGATTCTTTCAGCAAAAATTGAGGGGAATGATTTTGAAATGCCTGAAGTTTTCCAAAGGAAGGAGTTTGAAGGAATACATGGACAGGCCAAATTTATGAAGGGAAGACTGGGACTTGAAAATGGTTTTCCTGCATGGTCTGGATATTTTGAAGATGTTGAAAAATACCAGGTTTACATGTTTGTTTTGAAAGGGAATGAATCAAAAATCTGTATTGCAGAAATAGTACTTGAAGATAAAAAGTTTGTTGAGCAATTATATAAAAATCTGGATATTGAATTCAATAATCCTGCCAAAGAAACTGAGACTTTTTCGGCAGATGGGAAAAGATGTTTGTTTCCTGTTAAAGAAAATAGTTTTGTGTTTTTTGAATCAAGAGATACACCGAAACAAATTTCAAGCTATCTTCGGCTCTTTAATAAGCAATAAACTATCTTGTTAGAAAATAAGGTAATAGTTATGAAGAAGCACTTTTTATCACTGCTTTTGTTTTGTGTCCTTTATCCTACCTATAGTCAAATACCTACGGGCTATTATAATTCGGCCGGAGATTTGACTGGCGATCAACTAAAAACCGCCTTATATAATATCATTAAGAATCACACAGAATTTCCTTATTCTTCTTCGGGGACTGATGTCTGGGATATTCTTAAGGAGACAGATAAAGATACTTCCAATTCCTCAAATGTAATTCTGCTTTATTCAGGATGGTCTGTGAATGCTGCGCAGGAATTCAATAATGAAAATGGATGGAACAGGGAGCATGTATGGGCAAAATCAAGAGGAAATTTTGGGACAAGTCCCGGCCCGGGAACTGACGTTCATCATCTTCGGCCCTGCGATATTACTGTAAATGCAGAAAGGGCAAACAGGTGGTTTGATAATTGTAATATTCCCTATTATGATGGAGGTGTAAATACTGGATCATTTACCAGCAACACCAGCTGGGTATGGCAGCCACGCAGTGAGGTAAAAGGAGATGTTGCAAGAATGATCTTTTACATGGCTGTTCGTTATGAGGGAAAAAACGGTGAACCCGATCTCTGGCTTATTGATTCTCTTCCGGCAGATAATTATACAAAAGACCCGGTACATGCCAAACTCAACACTTTGCTGGACTGGCATCTGGAGGACCAGGTAGATAATTTTGAAAGAAACAGAAACGAGGTGATCTATAATTATCAGAAAAACCGAAATCCTTTTATTGATCATCCGGAATATGCAGAGATGATCTGGGGTACAGCAAGTTATTCTGAAAGCCAGGAATCTTATGCTGCCACAATTTCAATATTCCCTAATCCCGCTCAAAATGTTGTCTATTTTGATAATTCAGGCAAATATTCAATTGACTTGTACTCCCTGACCGGAATAAAGCTAAAATCAACCACTGAAAACAGGATGTTTCTGGATAAACTTAAACCGGGTGTTTATTTTTTGCAGTTTTCTGATAAAAAGGGGAAGCTTATAGAGGTGAAAAAATTAATTAAGAAATAAGAGATAAATGAAAAAAACAACTTTTGGAATCTTGATTCTACTTATTCTTTCGGGAACTGCTTGCAGGAATGAAAACCGCAAACTTATTGCTTTTGATGACGAAAGAATTGAATATATGGGACGGATAGGGATGAATGAACAGGGATTTGCTGAAATTTACTGGCCTGGCTCATCCATTAAAATAAATTTTGAAGGAACAAGCATAAAGGCTTTGCTCAAGGATGAAAATGGAGATAATTATTTTAATGTAATCATTGATGAGGATAGTATTTTAATTTTAAGACCAGACACAGTACAAAAAATATATACGCTTGCTGCGGGACTTGCTCCGGGTTTGCATACAATTGAATTATTCAAACGAACCGAATGGAACAGGGGTAAAACATGGTTTTACGGATTTAAACCTGGCAGGAAAACAAAAGTTGTGAATCACAGATCCCCAAAGGAAAGAAGTATTGAGTTTTATGGGAATTCTATTACAACAGCTTATGCAGTGGAAGATTATTCAGGAAACGATTCTCCCGACAGCATTTATACGAACAATTATCGGAGTTATGCAAATCTTACGGCAAGGCACTTTAATGCTGAATATTCCTGTATTGCCAGGGGTGGTATTGGCATTATGGTTAGCTGGTATTCTTTGATAATGCCGGAAATGTATAATCGTCTGGATCCTGTGGATGAATATAGTATTTGGGATTTTTCAAAATTCACGCCGGGAGTGGTAGTTGTGAATTTGTTCCAGAACGATTCATGGATTGTGCAAATGAATGATTATGAAGAGTTTCAACATAGGTTTGGAACAGAAGCCCCGGATGAGGATTTTATTATAGATTCTTATTCCGGCTTTTTGCATTTGTTAAGAGCTAAATATCCCGAAGCACATATTATTTGTATGCTCGGGAATATGGATATTACCAGAGAAGGATCTCCCTGGCCGGGCTATATTAAAAAAACTATTGCCGGAATGGAAGATGAGAAAATGTACACTCTTTTTGTTTCATTTAAACAAACCCCCGGTCATCCCCGAATTGAGGAACAGGCAGAAATGGCAAACAAACTGATAGATTTTATTGAGGAGAAAATTGCCTGGTAAATTTATTTAGAATCACTATTGTCTGGTAAAAACAACTTTATTGAGAATTCAGATTTTTCATTATCGATTTGTACCTGACCTTCTAATAGTTTTCACAATATACCATGAGCTTGCCCCGTGAAATACTACTCTCCAGCTTACTGCAGGTGAGAGCTCCTTCGGAGTTTATCTTTAGCACCAAGGGTGCGAAATATAATAGCCGGGGGTGAAGCCCCCGGAAGATACGAATCATCAAACAGGTCCAGACCTGGATTTTAATAATAGACCTCACTTAATGGACCGCATGAGGGAGGATTAATAAATTGTGTTTTGTTGTTAAGGATCGACTATTTAACAGGAA
>DAOWNN010000320.1 GCA_030642585.1 Bacteroidota bacterium
AAAAAACATGTTTTATGATAAAATCAATGACCGGTTTCGGAAAAGCTTCCGTTGAAAATGAAAAAATGCGGTTGAATATTGAAATCAGGTGTTTGAATTCAAAGCAACTGGATATTCTCTATAAATCACCAGGTGTGTTACGTGAAAAAGAGCTGGAAGTTAGAGGAATGCTTGGAAAACACTTGCACCGTGGGAAAGTGGAAATTAATATTTACTATGAGGATATTGAAGAAACTGCAGTCGCAGTAATCAATCCAGAGGTAGTTTTAAACTATAAAAAGCAATTAAATGAACTTGAACCAATACTTGGGAAACCTAATGATAAAGATATCCTCCAGCTTATAATGAATCTTCCTGATGTACTTAAAAGTCAGAAAAGAGTGCTGAAACAGGAAAGTTGGAAAGTAATAAAATCTAATATTGAGAAAGCTGTAAGTGATACCCTGGCTTTTCGGTCACAAGAAGGAAAAACTATTGAATCAGATGTTACCGGACGTATTCAGTATATACAGAAATATCTGACACAAATCGCTGAATTTGAGAAAGACCGAGTGGAAAAAATAAAAACCAGGATCAGGGAAAAAATTGATGAACTTAGTAAACCCAATGAAATTGACGAAAACCGCCTGGAACAGGAAATTATATATTACATTGAAAAACTTGACATAACAGAAGAAAAAGTAAGACTAAAAAACCATATCAATTACTTTTTAACCAGCATTTCTTCTGAAGAGCCTGTAGGGAAAAAACTTGGATTCATCACTCAGGAAATTGGTCGTGAAATCAATACAATTGGCTCCAAGGCCAATGATTCTGACATTCAAATGATTGTTGTAAAAATGAAGGATGAGCTGGAAAAAATTAAAGAACAACTGCTTAATATTTTGTAAAATAAGGTTTAATTGTGTTTGTCGATATTCGGGACAGGCTGTGAAAAGGCTCAGCTCAGTTAATGATTTTAGATTTTAGAAGTTTATGAGAGGCAAATTGATTGTTATATCAGCTCCTTCAGGTGCCGGGAAAACCACTATCGTCCGTCACTTGCTAGATGCAGGATTAGAACTCGAGTTCTCAATTTCAGCCTGTAGCCGACCTAAAAGATCTAATGAAAATCATGGCCAGGATTATCACTTTTTTAGTGTTGATGAGTTTAAATCTAAAATTGAACATGGAGAGTTTGTAGAATGGGAAGAGGTTTACCCCGATTTTTTTTATGGCACCCTGCATTCTGAGATAGAGAGAATCTGGGCAAAAGGGAAACATGTGATTTTCGATGTGGATGTTGTAGGAGGATTAAACCTGAAAAAACAATTCCCGGAGAAGACTCTTGCAATATTTATCATGCCACCCTCGGTAGAAGAGCTTGAGAAAAGACTAAAAAGCAGATCAACAGACCTGGAAGAGGAAATCCGGAAACGGGTACAAAAAGCAAAGAAAGAATTGAAATCTGCATCGTTTTTTGATGTAGTAATTGTTAATGATGAGCTTGAAAAAGCAAAAATGGAAACTGAAAATCATATTCGGAAATTCCTGAAAACAGATAGCTAAAGATACCATGCTGACAATATATGAGTAAATTTATAATTTGCCTGCGATGCAGGTTGGCAATGGTAATTGATTCGATATTCACCATTCTTGGTGTTTTCTTGGTGCCTTTGAGACTTCGTGGCTACTCTTCTATTTTTTGCCACCAAGTCACCAAGACTCCAAGTTTCACAAAGTGTAAGATATTGTTTGGTATACAAGTGTCTAATATATTAAACTCACTTTATATATAAATTCTTATGAAAACGGGACTATATTTTGGATCTTTTAATCCCATTCATATCGGGCACTTGGCAATTGCCAACTATATGCTTGAGTTTACTGACTTATCTCAACTATGGTTTATTGTGAGTCCTCATAACCCACTTAAGAAAAAGTCCACACTCCTCGATGATCGGCAGCGCCTGGAAATGGTTCGTCTGGCCCTGGAAGATGATCAAAGATTCAGGGTTTCTGATATCGAGTTTAAACTCCCCCAGCCATCCTACACAATTGACACACTGGCTTATATGGAAGAGAAATTTCCTGAACGGGAATTCGCACTCATCATGGGTTCAGACAATCTGAAAACTTTACACAAATGGAAGAACATTGAAAGCATCCTTACTAATTATCAAATATTTGTTTATCCGAGACCAGATTATTCTGTAGATGATAAACCCTTAATAGTCCCAAACAAAATTACAATCACCCAAGCTCCATTAATGGATATATCCTCGGTTTTCATAAGGAAAGCAATAAAAGATGGAAAGGATATTCAATACTTCCTGCCTTATAAAGTTTATAAATACATTCGTGAAATGCACTTCTACGAGAAATAAAACTATTCAGTTTAGTGTTTTCAAAAAAAGCACCATGCTTCCTGCCTGCGAGTATTTTTTCGGGAGATTCAGCAATAGCATAATTGCCTGTCTAACAACAAAATATTATTAGTTATAATAATAATACTCCGGCAATGTACTGAAACATCAATAATCGGAGTAATAATAAAACATTATGGACTAAAGTCCAACAGACAGGTATTTTGCTTAACCCCAGCCTTAAGGCTGGGGTTAGTTAACAAGTAGTATA
>DAOWNN010000104.1 GCA_030642585.1 Bacteroidota bacterium
ACAGATGGAATAATGGAATGGAATAGGAAAATGTCAAATCGTCAAAAGTCGAAAGTCGAAGAGTAGGTAAGAAAAAGATTTCGTGAGTAGCCTTTTTTGTTATATAAAATCATTCGGTTCTTTAAATTATCAACACTTCCATGACATGCGGACCCCGAAAGCTTTCCCTGCGACATAAAGATTAATGAATAATTACAAGGCGCTTTGTGCCATAATTATTTTTCCCTGAGCTAAGTTTCAGAAAGTAAATTCCCCTGGAATATCTATAGGTATCAATTGAGAATCTGCCACTTCCTTTATGAAGTATCTTACGCTCCAGCCTCGATCCCAGCTCGTTGTAAATTTCAAGCACAAGATCTTGCTTAAGGGAATTCGAAAACTCTAAATACACAATACTCTCTGCCGGATTTGGGTAGATTATATAATCTAAACCATCTATGCCTGAAAGATTATGTTCAATACCAGTGCTAAGGATATCTTTAAAGTTTACATAGGCTGCCTGGTAAATTGCTTTCGACAATTCATCCTGAACAAATGCAACCAGAATAAGTGAATCCAGGTGGACAAAATCGGCAGGATTAAAGTCCCATGAATAATTCACACTTACAGAATCATCTGCAGTCCAAAGATAAAACAGGCTTGTTCCTCCGGTATGAGGAATCATTTTCTTTAAAACCTTTATTACCTTGTCTGTTTCATTCTCCACAACTGCCAGGTGAAGAGTTAGATTTTCCGATTTCAGGTTTCCGTCCAGCAAATGAAGCTTTGAGATTACATTTAGCCTGTTGTTTGACACCTCCGAAGAACTCAAGTCTATTTCCATCAAAGGATCCACAAGCACTCTTTTTAAAAGATCTCCCTCATCCCAGGAATATTCACCATTGGGCCCGTCAAACCCGAAGAAATCACTTTGACCATCCATAATGGAATATGGAACAGAAGTAATACCATAATACAGTGATCGTGCACTCGGGCCGGCCGGGTAGTACAGATTTCTGGAATCCTGCCCGGGGAATGAAGTATGATACTGAATATCAATTACCTCATCTTTGTTCTTAAGTGTGATTCTATTCACAGTGGTATCTGCATCTTCGCTTTCAAGGCTATTTTCATTTGTAAAATGCTCCAGCAACACTATTCTTGAGCGTTCACCAATCCATATATTGTCAAATGCAAACCCATCATAATTGCTTGCATCCGGGTTTGCTCCCAGTACAAACCTGAACCTTACCCTGCTACCAATAATTGGATCCAGGAGATTCCTTGCTTCTTTCCAGCCTGTTTGGGTTATTCCTGTCCAACCTAACCTCTGCCCTCCAGGTTGTCCAAAAATCAGAGCAGAATTATACCAGTTTATCCCATCCTCGTTAGATCCAACTACATCCCAATTTTTTCCGTCATCAACAGAAGATTGTAAAACCACCCCATCTTTCCCTGTCTCCGCATGAACCCAGTAATTAAACTTGATCATGGGTTTTTTCACCTCGGCAAAATCAAAACACGGCCCTTCCACTAAAGACTGTTCACCGTCAAAGTAAGGTCCGGAAGGATTGGTCACCCATGCTGAATCAAAGATGGGATCATTGATAACACTACCCTCCAGCAGGGCTCTGTCCCAGTTATTAATTGAGGTTCCACCATAAGGCCCTGAAACCCAATCTGCTTTACTGGTTGTTAAGAAATTATCAAAATCCTCGAAATAAGGAACTGAATCACTCCTGATTGTATAGGTGGTTCTTATGGGAACAATATGCTTAATGGAGTCAAAGCAATTGAAACTGTTCTTAACAATCAATCCCAGCTCATAATTTGCAGCTCCCGGGAAATGATGTTTTGGAAACTGTGTTACCAGGTCAGGATAAGTGGTTCCATCACCAAAATCCCAATGGAATTCAGTTACAAGTCCATCATCTTCAGCAAATAAATTAAGAGTATCTACATCACATTCATTTTCCCATGTAAAAGTGGCCACTGATCGTCTTCCCAGCGTGATAGCAGGATTTGGCGTATAAACGTCAGTACAATTATTTATGTCTGTTCCGCTTAACAAAATGGTTTTCGACCCATCAGAATTATAATCATGATAAGGATTTGCAAGATTACTAATATTATCAACCCCACTTGTAGGATCTCCAAAATCCCAGGACCATGTTACGATATTAACAAAATCAATAGAAGTATTTACAAACTGTGTAGAATCCGGAATAGAGGGATCAGTAAAAACACATACATCGGGAACATCAAAGCCCAATCTCGGAAGAGGATGTATCACCTCCAACTGCTGGTCTGTGATAGCACATTGCGAAAAATCACGGGTAAAACTGTAGGTAACAGTTTTATTTCCCGAACCGGCCCGATCAGGGTTAAACCAGAATTCTCCTGCACCATTGGATGAAACACCTGGTCCTTCAAACAATGGAACTCCGGAGCTGCCACCAGGATTCAGAGTATTAATAAATCCTGTGACTTTTAATTCTACAGAGTCTGCATTTAAGCAATATTTATCCAGTAAGCCATCTATTGTTTGTGATCCCACAAAGTCAACAACAAATAACTCGGGAGGCAACTGGTTCATATATATAATAAATGGGAAAACCAGTTGTTGAGTTATATAAATAAAGCTTATTGTATGAAATCCATCCCCGGCTGTAGACGGATTGAATGTAGCTTTTAGGGGGTCAGATCCATCAGGTATCACCGTACCTATCCAGGCAGAACCGATAAGCATATGTCCTGTCGGTATATATAGGTTTTCAATGGAAATTATATCCGAAGGAGCATCAAAACAATAAATATATTTATAAGTTCCATTATCATAGCTTCCGGGGGCTACAAAATCACCCTTCGGAACATAAACCTCAACAGTGATGGATTTATTGGAAGTACATCCTGTAGAGCCGTCAGTAACAGTATAAGTAACAATATTACAATCACAGGTATCTGCCTTATCAGGAGAAAATATACCATCTGAAGAAATTGCTCCGGAAGCAGAGCATGAAAAAGTCCCACCGGCGGGAGTTGCTTCAAATGTATAAGGATCTTCAGTAGTTGGAAACTGATCCCTGCTTTGGGTGAAAACAATTTCAGGTGAAGCATTTACCGTAATATTTGCTTCATCCAAAAAACTTATTACTTCTCCGGGACAATTGCCATCATTAACGTTGATAAGTGTGTAGGTCTGATAACCAGCAGGAGGATTAACACTAATGTTTGTAAAACCGGTACTGATATTTGTAACGGATTGATTGGCAGTACCGTCATAATAAACTGCATCCCAATTTGAATTGTAATTATTTACCGAAATTTTCAAAAGTGCTATTTCCCCTTCACAAATTTCATCTTTATTTATGCTGATCCATCCCCTGGGTGTGGTATAAGCTGTTACAGAATAGTTATCTGAATTCAAACTCCAGCAGCCATTAGCATTCTGAACACGCACCTGGTAATTATTATCATTGCTTACCGTGATGGTTTGAGTGATTTCCGTTGTGTTCCAATAATAGGCAGCATAACCAGGAGGGGCCTCCAGGGTAGCAACCGAATCCTGGCAAAAACCTACATCTCCAGTAACAGCGGGTTTTGGTGGGCTTGCTTTAAGTGTCACGGTTTCTGTTTCCGGAGTGGCACATCCTCCTGCAGTACTCTCCGTTACTGTAATGGAAGCAGCTCCTGAATTCCAATCAATAGTTACTGAGGACAGGTTGTCTGCTCCATTAATACTACCACCTGATACCGTCCATCTGAAAGACCCTGAACCTCCTGATGCCGTATAGCTTTCCTGGGTGTATGAACACGGATTAAATTCTCCGGAAATAGATGGAACAGCCGGGTATTCCTCCTGAATAACAGTAATGCTTTCTCCAGAAATATCAGTACGTATCCCATTCTTATCGATTACATAGGTCAGGTTATAAGTTACTTTTTCATCTGCCACAATTATATCAGACATAGCATCAACTGTAATCTCTCCAACAGCAGTACCATCTTTCTCATAGTTATAGGTAAATGGTCTTTGTCCAGAAAAATCAATTGTCAGGCTTGTAGACCCTCCCGATCCACAAAAAACAGAATTCCCACTCAATGTGGCATCCGGCTCATCATATGAGTTAACTGTAAAAGAATTGTCAGTTGTAATATCTTGATTATGCGATGTAGTTTCCCTTTCAACCTCAACAGTTATGCCTGCAACATTTGCATCAATATTTCCTGATAATGTTAAAATTAGTCTCACATTATTGTCATCAATGCGTTCTACCTTATCCCGGATTAATTTTCCAGATATATAATTACTCAAATTAAACCTTGTTATTGCTCCGATGGGGTCATTAAAAGTTGCACCTTCCAGAGTAATTATTAAGGTATCACCATCCCCGTCCCTTAAATTCCTTTCATCTAAGGATGTAGGCGAAAGACTTGCTGTTTCTTGAGAAAATCCTGCCTGTAAAGGAATCAATAGAAAGATAATTAGTATTTGGAATAATAATTTCATAATAATTCCTCCATAATTTTACTGGAATAATCCGGTGCTCTTCACTTTAATCAGTGCAAACATCCTGTTATCATCTTCAGGAATACCTGTTGAGCCTATCATCACATATCCTCCATCTGAAGTTTTGTAGAGGGAAGATCCAAATTCATTTCCACTTCCTCCATAATTCATAGACTCTAAGGGAGTTCCTTCGCCATCCGTAATCACCAGGTAAAAATCTGAATTACCCGGAGAACTCAAAATTGAGCCAAGAACAGCAAAGCTCCCATCAACCGCACATTGAACAGATTTCCCGGTAGACCTTCCTGTGGTTCCCAATAAATGGTTCCAGACACTGCTGATAGTTTCTTCATCAACAATAATTTTCTCAATATACATCCGTGAGTTTAGTCCTTCATCAAGAGTCCCGGTAAATATAAATTCATTTCCCTGAATATGTTGAATAGCACTACCTATATCTATTCCGGCCCCGCCGAATATATCATTTGCCCCAAAGCCATTAGAAGGGGCCGAAATGACAATAATATTCGAATTAAGCAATCCGTTTTTCTCAAGACTGGTGGTTCCAAGCACAACAAACCGGTCTTGTTCAGGATGCTTAATTACATAGTTTCCCTGGCTATCTGAGCCATAGCCTTTTGCTTTATACCAGGTATGCCCGTCTTCCAGGTATGCACCATCCTGGTTTGTACGTACAAGTAAAATCCTATTTGTATCATTCACAAATGTAGTTCCTGTAATTATATAGCCATCACTGAGTTCCTGGATGCAATTTCCGGTTTGATCTCCACGTCCCCTGCCAATGGTATCGCTGGTCCATGTTGCTGTTCCTGATACATCCGTCTTTATCAGGTATAGATTGTGTTCTTTGGCCAGGGTGTCATGATATGAGCCAAGTAATATAAATCCCCCATCAATAGTAGTTCTCACTGAATTCCCATGGTCGTTTCCCGGGCCTCCAAAAAATTTTGCCCATTGTTCATTGCCATTTTTATCGGTGCGAACCATGGCAATATCTTCATCGCCCTCCATGGTGGTTGTTGTACCAATCATTATATAACCTCCATCAGCAAGTTGAACAACATCATTTCCTTCGTCGGTCCATGAATTCCCGTAAAATTTAATAAACGCATCCGCCTGGCCGGGCTGAACGGCAGTTTTACTACATCCTGTCAGGATTAATAGTAAAAGTGGAAGTACTGTATTTACAATTTTCATTATCTGGCTTCTTATTTTAGACTATATTAATAAGAACTTGGTTGCTTAATTGATTTATATAGTGGGTAAATCCATCCAACAGACACTGAAAGAAAGTTAAGCCTGGCATTATGATCCTGGTGATAATATCGAAAAATCGATTCCTGTGAAGTAAATCTTTCCTCATCATTAGCAAAGCGTGTAAGTCCGATGTCAAACCTGATATCCAATACTATCTGCCCGGCATAAGGAATTTTATACTTCAGCCCTGTACCGGTTATTACATGAAAGTTTAGGGGGTTGCGATATTCAATCATAGAAATATCGGATCCGGAAACATCTTCAAACTCCCCATTTGTATATATCCTTACCGGGTTAAGGGCGGATTTGAACATATAGCTGGTCATTATTCCCGCGCGGATATATGGATTGAGTTTACCTGTGTTAAAATCATAGCTTACACTTACTGGAATGGCAATATTTGAACTTGTTTCTGTATAACGGGTCTCCGAAAAATCAGACCAGTATTCTTGTGTAAGGGTGAACTTATACTCATACCTGAAATACTGTACTTCAAAATTCAGGTTAAACCCCGGAGCCAGATATTTCATAAAGCCGGCACCTACCCTAAATCCTGGTCCACTTGAGTAATCCCATGAAGAGGTTTCTACCGGATAGGGGCCAAATGGTTCAAAGGTGTAGGGAAATGAAAATACACCTCCTCCCGAAATGGAAACAGACCATGATGCCTTTGTTTCATAAGAATTAAATAATTGTTTAAACTCTGCCTGGTCTGCAGGAGTATGTTCATATTCCGGATAATGACCTAAAAATTCCAACATTGTCTGGTCTGCCAGCTCCAGTTGATCGTCATACAAATATGATTGAATTAGTAGTTTATATGCCGTTAAGCGTTCATCCCTGGTAAAACCTTTTCCAATACAATTATTAAGCAGCCCCGGAATCTCTTCCAGGTTTCCCTGCTGGTACAAGCGTTCAGCTCTTTGTAATGAGAAGACACATTCTGACTGTGAATAAACAGGCATTAAAAATCCAATAATTAACAACCCTCCAAGTAAAAAAGATCTGATAAACAAATTTAGCTTAATCATAGATTTACTTTAATTGATCAGCATCGCTCGTTAAATTTGAACATGTTTGTTCATAATTAATATCTTCTCCAACATAGATATTCCATTCTTCCTCTGTGAAATTCCTTTCCAGCTTAGAACAAAATTGAGATACGAATTCATCTGTATGAGTAGGACGGATCATAAGGGATTTCTCACCCATAGATCCAGCAATCAAAAAGTCTCCCTGAATATCAAATGCAACAGAAAAAGTAAAATTTTCAGTATCATCAACAACTATTGACTGGATATTCCAATCACTGGAATTCCATACCTGGATTTTCCCATCCATGCTGGCTGATGCAAGGAACTCATCCTGAGGGCTAAAGCATAAATCATTCACCCTGGCAGTATGGCCTCTCAGGTTAGTAATAATTTCCCGGCTTTCGAGATCCCATATTTTTACATTCCCAAGCCTGTCCCCTGTTGCAACCAGGGTCCCGGAATGATTTATTGCAATGGAATGTACCGAATTCCCTTTCTCCGAGAACAGTACTGCCGGATTCTCCCAATTATTCTTATCAAACAGTAAGATTTCACCATTTTGAGTTCCGGCAGCAATTAAACCTTCTGTTTGGGAAATATCCAGCGTTTGTATTACAGATCCGGAGTTGTAGACTTTCTCTGGCTTTTCAGAGGCAAGATCCCAGAGTACGATAGTGCTGTCAATTCCTGAAGATACAAGTTTGTTTGCTCCAGGTAAAAAAGCAAGGGCTCTGACCCTCCCCTCAGGAGTCATAAGGATGGACGGACTGGCAGGTGACTGTGTAAGGTTCCACAACTGAATCCCGGCACCCTCAGTGCCGCACGCAAGCCATTTTCCATCCGGACTTATCCGTACAACT
>DAOWNN010000283.1 GCA_030642585.1 Bacteroidota bacterium
CCTGTAAAACTCAATTAGTGCTGCAAAATAAACTTCATCCCAGCCTTCAAGAATATCTTCGTAATCATCATCCGGGATATTTGTATGTCTTAATTCTACCGATGTTCCCTTTTTATGAGGATGCAGTACCAGGGTAACCACAGACTCTTCAGGCTGATCTCCGAAATACCATTGCTGTACGATTTTCTCATTCTTTACAAATTCAATATTCCTGCCTGTAATGCTACCGTCCCATAAAGAAAACTCTGAACCTGTATCCTCACTCATAATCGCTTCTTCACCCGACCACAAATGGATTGTGGATGCAGTGGTTAAAGCCAAATATACATCTTCGGGCGGAGCAGATATAGTATAATATTTTTTCAGTTCTTTCATAAGTAAGTGTCTGTTTATTAAAATATCAAAGGTAATATTATTAGGCTACGGTGGAGGAAGAAGGCTGAGGCTAAGGAGAAGAATAAGAAGGAGGCATTCCCGGCTACATTTCGCTCCTCCAGGCCGCCTGGTCATTTTAGCCAATTTAGTCATTTTAGTCACTTCTTATCTCACACTACTGTTCTCTCCATATTTGCCAGATATTCGGGTTCGAAATCAGCACCAATTCCAGGAGTTTCGGGTAAGATCCATTGTCCTTTGCCCTTGTATTCAATTCCTCCTTTCACTGGGTCCTTTGCGAGTAAGAAAGAAGAATCAATATCAAAATGCACTATATTGTTTCTTGCAGCTACAAGATGGCTTAATGCAGTCAGTCCAAATCGTGTTTCCAGCATACAACCTACCTGTGTTTTTATGCCACATGATTCGGCAACAGAAATAATTTTCAGGGCATTGTAAACTCCTCCTGACTTTGAAAGCTTGATATTAAAATAATCACAGGCCCCCATGCTGGCAAGTCTGAAAGCATCTCTATGATCATATACTGATTCATCTGCCATAATTGAAATAGGACTATTTTCTCTTACGCGGACAAGTTCTCTATTGTTCCAGTGGGGAATAGGTTCTTCGCAATGCTCAATATCATAAGGCTCCAAAGCTTTCAGAGTTCTTATAGCCGTTACCGGATCCCAACCCTGGTTAGCGTCTATCCTTATTGGCATGCTCTTACCCACAGCTTTCCTGATTGCCTTAATTCTTGCCACATCATCTATGCTGTTGGTACCAAGTTTTACCTTCAGGGCAGGAAATCCCGCCTTTTTATATGATATCGCCTTTTCAGCCATCTTTTCAGGGCTGTCTATAACAATAGTCATATCGGTAAAAATCTCCCTGGTATTGCTTCCCCCCAGTAATTTATAGAGAGGTAGATTGGCCTCCTTCGCCAATAGATCGTAAAGTGCCATATCAAAAGCACTTTTCAGCGTGGAATTACCGGGAAAAGCACGGTCTATCTCATGAAGCCGGTCTTCAATTGCAAAAGGATCTTTTCCCTTAAGAAGACCGGCAATTTGTTGTGCGTGAATAAATCCAGACTCCTGGGTTTCGCCAACTATGAACACCAGGGGACTGCATTCACCTATGCCAACAAGTCCTTTATCAGTATGTATTTTAATAAGGAGGTTGGCTGCGTCATAAAAAGTTCCCAGTGATATAACAAATGGTTCCTTTAAGGGAACGTTGAGTTTAAAAATTTCTGTTTTAACAATTTTTACTTTGCTCATCTTGTTTAAAATTATTACAAAAGTCTCTTTAATTCTGAAAGTAGAAAATCTATTTGTTCTGTGGTATGGCTTTCAAATACAACAATCCTGAGTACTCCCTCGACACCTGCACCTATATAAGTTGTATACTGTATGGCAATACCACTATCCATAAGCTTTTCATGCACACTCTCCATATCTTTCCTATTTCCCATCTCCCATGCTGCAATGGGGACTTGAGTATTATTGGCAGGAATACCCAGTGCTCTTAATCCCTGTTTAAGATACCTGGCATTTGCCCATAACTTTTCTTTCCTTTCGGGTTCGGACTTAAGTATATTAATGCCTTCTATGCTGGCTGCAAGCGCTGCTGAAGGGGCCATATTTGCTCCATTCATTACCGGTCCATTTTTTATTTCAGCTATAAACTCCCTGCTTCCCGGAATTATTCCTCCAAAGCCTCCAAATGCTTTTGAGAGAGTTCCTCCCGTAAAAACCCGGTCAGAATATACACCTGATAATTCACAAACACCCCTACCCAGTTTTCCCAACACTCCCATGCCATGGGCATCATCCAGCCATAGAATTCCACTATACGATTCCAGTAGCTCAAGATATTTTTTTACAGGAGCTATCTCTCCAAATACAGGGAATACACCATCGCTAATAAGCAAAGGTATTTGTCCGGGTTTCACATGCTCTTTAAGTTTTTCTTTAAGATCTTCTAAATCTCTGTGACCAAAGGTATATACCGGTTTTTCAACAGAAGCAGCAGCATTCCGGTTGCTATAATGGGAAAGTTCATCAATTAAAATCACATCAAAACTCTCTTGTATCTGAAGCGCCTGGACTCCAGCCATACCACTCAAAAACCCCGATGCCAGGTATGCAGCATCTTCGGTACCAAAAAAAGCAGCAGCTTTTTTCTCCAGAGTTTCCAGCAAATCCGTGGTACCATACCCAAGCCTTGTTGTAGCACTCAACATTCCATAAGCTTTAAGTGCATTTCCGGCAGCTTTCAAAACAGAGGGATGTTTGTGCAGGCTAAAATAACTGGTACCTCCAAAATATAAATAATCCATTCCGCTGATCCGTGTAACAGCATCCGGAGCGCTTTCCATTATATATTTACTTGCAGACATGTATAATTATTATCTGGTTAATACATTTTCGACTTTAATAAATATATTCTCACTGATTGACAGACTCCATTACAAGTTTTAAAAACTCACCCAGCTTTGGAGGATTTAACCACCGGGTTACAATTACAAGCTCATGTTCCTTATCAACCAAAATATAGTTCCCACCAAAGCCTGAAGCATAAAAAGCAGATTCAGATACTCCTTCAAATTGTCTGTTTCCTTTGTTCAGCCACCACATATATCCATATGATGTATTCGCTTCAGAAGACTTGCCAAGCTGCTCAACCCAGCTTTTTGAAATTAACTGCTTTCCATTCCAGTTTCCATCCCGTAGAAATAACAAACCGAATTTAGCATGGTCAACAGAACCTATGAATAAGCCTCCACCTGAATGCCCCCCTCCACTTACCGATTGTATTTTCAAACCATCAATGTCTATCCATGAATTTTCATACCCATACCATCTCCATGTTGATGAAGCTCCAATGGGATCCATGATCAGCTCCTTTAAAACGGCTGGCAATGGTTTTCGCCATACCTGTAACAGAGAGTATGCAAGCACATTTACTCTTACATCATTATATTCAAATACGGTTCCGGGTTCATTTAATTCACGATATTTCCAGTCATCCAGGCCACCTTCCCCGGGGGGCCTGTCTGCCCAGTCCTTCATGCCAAAAAGCGA
>DAOWNN010000220.1 GCA_030642585.1 Bacteroidota bacterium
AAAACTTTATGGAGAAGTAGTGGAGGTTGCCAGTTCCAAAGAAGAAATATTTAATTATATCCCCAGGGGATATGAAGTTCCAGGCGATTCTGATTATTTTCATATTACTACCAACAATACAATTTATGGTACCCAGATTACTGAAGATATGGATTGTAAAGTTCCTCTAATTGCAGATATGTCTTCAGACATTTTTAGCCGGCCTGTAGATGTTTCAAAGTATATCATGATTTATGGTGGTGCACAGAAAAACCTGGCTCCGGCGGGGGTTACATTTGTTATTGTCAAAGAAGACACCCTGGGTAAAGTAGACCGTCCTATTCCTACTATGCTTGATTATCGCACTCATATTGAGAAAGGATCAATGTTTAATACTCCACCAGTATTGCCGGTTTTTGCAGCACTTCAAACTCTGAAATGGTTAAAAGCCCTTGGAGGCTTAAAGGAGATGAATAAAAAGAATATTGCAAAAGCAGGATTATTGTATGATGAAATAGAAAGGAATAAGCTATTTAAGCCTACCGTTAAGAATGTTAAAGATCGCTCTATCATGAATATTTGCTGGGTGATGAATGAACAATATGCAGATCTTGAAGGAGAATTTTTTGAATTTGCTTCCGCAAAGGGAATGATTGGAATAAAGGGACATCGCTCTGTTGGAGGCTTCCGGGCTTCAACCTATAATGCCTTACCAAGGGAAAGTGTGGAAGCTCTTATTGAAGTGATGCATAAGTTTGAAACTATTAAACAATAATCAAATGAAAAAAGTACTTGTTGCCACTGAAAAACCATTTGCTCAGGCTGCTGTAAGTGAAATTCGGGGAATTCTTGATAATGCAGCTTATGAATTAATTCTGCTTGAAAAGTATGAAGATCCATCTGAATTGATACAGGCAGTGTCAGATGTGGATGCCCTGATTATTCGAAGTGATAAAGTTACTGCTGAAGTCCTGAAGGCAGCAAAAAATCTAAAAATTGTTGTTCGGGCCGGCGCAGGTTATGACAATATTGATCTTGTAGCTGCTACAGAAGCAAACGTAGTGGCTATGAATACACCGGGGCAAAATTCAAATGCTGTGGCAGAGCTTGCTCTGGGCATGATGGTGTATTTGGCTCGTAATGGCTTCAACGGGACTGCAGGAGTTGAATTGAAAGGAAAAACCCTTGGCATTCATGCTTTTGGCAATGTGGGTAAGTTGGTAGCAGGGATTGCAAAAGGTTTTGGTATGAAAGTTTTTGCTTTTGATCCTTTTGTAGCTGCAGAGATAATAGAAAAAGAAGGTGTGGAAGTAGTAAAGTCAGTTGAGGATCTGTACAGGAACTCTCAGTATATTTCATTGAATATTCCTTCGAATGAGGAAACAAGATCCTCCATTGGCTATGAGATTTTAAGCTTGATGCCTGAAGGTGCAAGCCTGGTAAATACTGCACGCAAAGAGGTAATTGATGAAAAAGGATTGTTGAAAATGTTCTCAGAAAGACCAGATTTCAAGTACCTGTCAGATATTGCCCCGGATTGTTATGAGGATATTGAAAATAATTTTCCCGGAAGGTATTTCTTTACTCCCAAGAAAATGGGAGCTCAAACGGCAGAAGCGAATATCAATGCAGGCAAGGCTGCAGCTAATCAAATTGTTGCTTTTATTGAAAAAGGAGTTGAGACTTTTAAGGTAAACTAACTTCCGGCTTTATGTACCGCCTGTCTTTCATTGTGGTTTTTGTTGCTTTATTTTCTTTTTCCTGTTCTCAGAAAAAGATACAAAGTTCTGATTCAACTGGAGAGTTTCGTTTTATGGCATTGCCAGACAGTGTTTTACCAATACTTGAACAAAGCGACATTGTTGGTGCTGAGAATAAACCTCCCTATGAATATAAGGTGTTGAATGCCCAGTTTATGGGTTCATTAAGTTTCAAAAATATGGGCGATGGCCAGAATGTACACCTTAATTTACGGCCTCCCAATTCAGGTGGAAGACTCAGGTTGATGCCAGGTTTTATTATTCGCTCCGAAGTTATTGAATCCTATTCTCCCAACCGGCTGTCTTTTTACAGGGTTAAATTTCCTTTTTATGTTTACCTTAAATATAACATTGAAGTTGATGATGGGATTATCGTTTTTAGATCTACTATTGAGCTGGAAATTGAGATCAATGAACCAGGAGAGTGGAGAGTAAATATTTATCATTAATCAATAATCATTAATCAATAATCATTTATTATATGGCAGTTTTAAAACCATTTAAGGGAATCAGACCTCCTGTTAGCATAGCTTCAGATTTGGCGTCAAGGCCATATGATGTTCTGAATTCAGAAGAAGCAAGAATGGAGGCACAGGGGAATGAATATTCCCTTTTACACATCATTAAACCGGAAATTGACCTGGAACCTGGTATTGATGTTCACTGCCAGGAAGTATATGATAAGGCTG
Source organism: Bacteroidota bacterium (assembly GCA_030642585.1). Taxonomy (GTDB): domain Bacteria; phylum Bacteroidota; class Bacteroidia; order Bacteroidales; family VadinHA17; genus JAYEGO01. The sequence goes on from DAOWNN010000220.1 coordinate 2,429, forward strand.
TAGAGAATTATACTGATTTTAAGAAAAAGGAATGGCTGGTACAGGACAATAAAGAGAATTATTATATCTATGCCCAAACTATGAATGGGAAAACCCAGTATGGATTGGTAGGGTGTTCATCTGTTGAAGATTATATGAACGGGGTGATAAAGAAACACGAATTAACACGTCCTGATAAAGAGGAAGATAGAATGATTCATGTGCGAATTAACAATGCAAATATTGAACCCGTATTCTTTACTTATCCTGCAGTTTCCGAAATTGACAATATTGTTGAAAATTTTATCAGTAGCAATAAACCTGTATATGATTTTGTTGCCGGAGATGGAGTTGGACATCAATTTTGGGTAATTGATAATAATGATTTAATTGAGGAAATTACCCATCTCTTTGAACAGGTTCCGGCAACATATGTTGCAGATGGCCATCACAGAACAGCTGCTGCTGCACTTGTGGGGAATGAAAAAGAGAAAAACAATCCTGCTCACACAGGGAAAGAAGAGTATAATTTCTTTCTTACCGTGCTCTTTCCTGATAATCAGCTTACTATTATTGATTATAACCGGGTTGTGAAAGATCTGAACGGAATGAGTCAGGGGGAGTTTTTAAATGGGCTTGCAAAAAGCTTTGTGCTTGAGAAAAAAGGAAAAAAGATATTTAAACCTGATAGTCTTCACAGTTTTTCAATGTATCTTGACGGAGAATGGTATTCCTTGTCAGCAAAAGAAGACACCTATGATAACAATGATCCGATAGCTGTACTTGATGTAACCATTCTTACCAGAGAAGTATTGGAGCCACTGCTTGATATAACTGACCTTCGCACTTCCACCAGAATTGATTTTGTGGGTGGAATCAGGGGACTGGATGAGCTTGTTAAAAGGGTTGACTCAGGTGAAATGAGAGTTGCTTTTGCCCTGTACCCTGTTAGTTTGAAGCAACTCATAAACATTGCAGATACTGATAATATTATGCCTCCAAAGACTACATGGTTTGAACCAAAATTGAGAAGCGGTCTGGTTATCCATGCACTGGATTAACCCGAAATGTTTTTTTCTTACTTTTAAAGTATAATTCCTGATTGAATTATGGGACTCATTTCTGACAATATTCAAAGCTTTCTGGAAAAAATTCCTGAAAATGTTCAGCTTATTCCTATATCAAAAACTAAGCCTAATGATATGATCCTTGATGCCTGGCAAAATGGATTTAAGGTGTTTGGAGAGAATAAAGTACAGGAACTTGCCCGCAAATATGAAGAGCTTCCAAAAGATATACAATGGCATATGGTTGGCCATCTTCAGTCTAATAAAATAAAGTATATTGCTCCTTTTGTACATCTGGTTCATGGAATTGATAGTTTTAAACTTATTAAGATCATGGACAAGGAAGCAAAGAAAGCAGGACGGATACTGAATGGCCTGTTTCAACTGCATATTGCCTCGGAAGAAACTAAATTTGGATTTTCGCAGGATGAGATTTTCGAAATCCTGGATTCAAGGGAGTATGCAGAAATTGAAAATGTTAGAATGATTGGCGTTATGGGTATGGCAACTCTAACTAATGCAGAAAGCATAATAAGCAAGGAGTTTAAAGAACTTTACGACATTTATCTGAATCTCAAATCCCGGTATTTTCAAAATAATGAGGATTTTAAAGAGGTTTCTATGGGCATGTCAGGAGATTATGAAATTGCCATTGATGAGGGAAGTAGCATGATACGAATTGGAAGTGCCATTTTTGGAGAGCGATACAAATAAATTATAAAACAAATAAACCTGGGACTTATGGTAGAATTGAATGTTAAATATCTTGGCTTATCTTTAAGAAATCCTATTATTGTAAGTAGTTCGGGTCTGACTGATTCAGTAGAAAAAATTATTGAAGCTGAAAAGGCTGGTGCCGGAGCAGTTGTTCTGAAGTCCTTATTTGAAGAACAATTGAGCTTTGAAGCCGGACAATACCATGGTGATAGTGATTACCCTGAGGCTGATGATTATATTAGAAATTATACTAAAGATAATTCAGTTGACCAATATCTTTCTCTTATTGAGGAGGCTAAGGCTGCAGTTAGTATACCCCTTATTGCAAGTGTGAATTGTGTAACAGCAAAGGACTGGCTTGATTTTGCCAGTAAAATTGAAGCAGCAGGTGCAGATGCTCTGGAAATCAATGTTTTTTTTCTTCCAACCAATAAAGATCAGTCATCTGCACAGCAAGAGGAACTCTATAGCGAATTGGCTGAAAAGCTGAAGCAAATTATTCATATCCCCCTTTCTTTTAAATTGGGGAGGCAGTTTTCAAATTTACTCAATCTGGTTGATAGAA
>DAOWNN010000184.1 GCA_030642585.1 Bacteroidota bacterium
CATTCAAAGCTTCCACCTCTTTAACCAGCTTGTCTGTTTTCTTTGCAGCCTTCTTTTCTGCTCTTATCACATCATGTGGATTATAATACACATCATCTGCAAGATTACTTGTGGATGAACATGATGAAAGTATAATTGCAACAATTGAGATTAAGAGTAAATATTTTGTTTTCATGAGTATGCCTCCTTCTTCTATTTCTTTTCTATTTACATAGAAACAAATTTCATACCAAAAATAAATAAGCCTAGAAAAATAAATCTATGCTCAAACAAATATACAAATAAAATCAAAGGTATGAGACCTCATTGTAGAATCCTGAACCCCTCTATTTCGGAGTAGAACTCCGAGGAATTAAACCATTCTTCTCGTCCGCCGACCGCGTGCCGCCTAAAGCTTTAGCGGTGGCGCAAGCGGAACGCGAAGGAGGATTAAAACTAATCACCGGGTAACTTTAAAGTCACCCGGTGAGTTATTAGCTTGCACTTGAGGCTTCCAGTTAGTTTATGAATTACTTACGCCTCCCTGTACTTTTTGAAGCTGTGCTTTTTTGTCTATTTGAGTTTGACCTGGGGGCCACAGTTGCCCTGGATCGACTATTTGTCTTTTGCACCGAACCAGCATTTCTGGAAACTGGATTGCTCCTGCTACGGTTCATAGTTGCAGGGGGGCGATTATTTGTTCTCGCCTTTTGCACCGAACCAGCATTTCTGGAAACTGGATTGCTCCTGCTACGAGTCATACTTGATCTACTTACCGGCTTGTTAGCATTAGAAGGTTTTCTTATCACCTGTGAAGAACGTTTTGCCTGTGTGCTTCTATAAGTATCTGTTCTTGTTCTTGTAAACTCCCTGCTCACAGGGCTAGTCCGGTTTGACACATTGGTTCTAGCCTTTCTTTCTGATATAGCTTTAGTCTTTGAGCCATTATTTATTCTGGTCCTGCTTACATTACCCGGATCAATGCGACCTCGTGTGTTATTCGCTGTAGCATTATTAGTATGCCTTTTTGTATTATTCATATAGCGATTTGGATTTTCATTCCTATTTCGATTGATTGTTCTTGTCCCGTTCTGATATGAATTTCTGTTTATATTACCAGTATTTCTGTATTGTGAACCCGAAGCTGTTTTTCTATGACTTGATGATTTATAGGAATTGTAAACAGCCCTTTCATAATACCTGTTAGCTGGATAGTTATTGTAAGCTTGTATATAAACCGGATATCCCGGGCTGCAATATGACCAGTGGTTATAAGCTGACCATGGGCGATAATATCTGTGCCCGTAGTAATAACTGCTATAATACCCTGGACCAAAGTTTATGCTAAAATTCCATCCTGGATTATAATATACTGCTGTACGATATCCATAATTGAAATAAGCTGGTCCCATGTATAAGTTCCAACCGATATAATAAGGATTATAGTTGTACCAGTAATAGTCGGTATAAAAGGTTTCATAGTAGCCAAAACTCGCATAAGTACTATGAAATCTTTTCAGTCTTGAGCTGTAGTAGTAATCGTGAATATAACTATCTCCATAGTAATTATTGATTACCAAACCGTCACCTCTATTTTGATCATAAGGTCTATTTCCATATTCTGATCTGAAAGATTCTGAAGCAGATGAAATAGTAAAATACCCTATGAAAAGAATGAGGGTAATGGCTCTTAAAAATTTGATTTTTGTTTTCATGACACCCTCCTTTGTTGTTAATTTTTACTTAATTTGCAACTCTTTTGGTGAGTTTAAATGATTAAAAAACAAAATCCATACCAAAAATAAAATGGGAAAAGTTCTTACAAGCAGAAATGATGATTATGCACAGTGGTATAATGACCTGGTAATTAAAGCCGATCTGGCTGAAAATTCAGCTGTTAGGGGCTGTATGGTTATCAAGCCATACGGCTATGCCATATGGGAAAAAATACAGGCAGAATTAGATAGAATGTTTAAGGCAACGGGTCATAGCAATGCATATTTTCCGCTATTTATACCAAAATCTTTTTTCAGTAAAGAGGCAGCTCATGTTGAAGGATTTGCTAAAGAATGTGCAGTAGTTACCCATTACAGGCTAAAAAATGATAAGGACGGAAAAGGTATTATTGTAGATCCGGATGCCAAACTTGAGGAAGAATTAATAGTCCGGCCTACATCGGAAACAATTATCTGGAATACTTATAAAAACTGGATACAATCATACAGGGATCTGCCCATACTATTGAATCAATGGGCAAATGTGGTAAGATGGGAAATGCGAACTAGATTATTTTTAAGAACTACTGAATTTTTATGGCAGGAAGGACACACTGCCCATGCAACCATGGAGGAGGCTGTTGATGAAACACTCACAATTGTAGATTTGTATGCCCGGTTTGCCGAAGATTTTATGGCTATGCCTGTAATAAAAGGTACAAAAACTGAAACTGAACGATTTGCAGGAGCTGTTGAGACTTATTCCATTGAGGCACTTATGCAGGATGGGAAAGCTCTTCAATCAGGAACATCTCACTTTCTGGGTCAAAATTTTGCGAAGGCTTTTGATGTAAAATTCACTGATAAAACAGGGAAGCTTAACTTGGTGTGGGCTACCTCCTGGGGGGTTTCAACCAGATTAATGGGGGCTTTGATTATGGCACATTCCGATGATAATGGATTGGTGTTACCTCCAAAACTTGCCCCATTCAAGGTAGTTATTGTTCCTATTTATAAGGGAAAGGATCAATTGGAAGGTTTAAGTGAAACTGCCCTGAGAATTAAACAAGAGCTTGAAAATGAAAATATAAGTGTGAAGTTTGATGATCGTGATACCCATAAGCCAGGATGGAAATTTGCCGAGTATGAGTTAAAAGGAGTACCAGTTCGCCTGGCATTAGGACCAAGAGACCTGGAAAATGGTACTGTGGAGATTGCCCGAAGAGATACTCTGGAAAAACAAACAATTCCTCAGGATAATATAGCAGGATATATAAAAAATCTACTGGAAGATATCCAACAAGGCATTTATAATAAAGCATTTAAGTTCAGGAAAGAAAATACATTCGAAGTGGATGATTACAAGGAATTTAAGGAGATCATTAATAATAAGGGCGGTTTTGTGCTGGCACATTGGGATGGTAGCACTGAAACGGAATTAAAAATTAAGAATGAGACCAAAGCTACTATTCGTTGTATTCCCCTGGATACAATAGATGAGGAAGGGAAATGTATACTTACAGGGAAACCCTCAAAAAGACGGGTGTTGTTTGCAAAAGCATACTAGAAAAACAGGCTGTAGGCAGTAAAGATTAAAGATTAAAGTAAAAAGATAAAAGGGAAGAACAGAAGTTGCCCTAGACCTAGCCTGGTAAGCAGTAGGCAGTAAAGATAAAAGCTATCCACCTGCGCCTTTGCATAGCCGTTATGGCAGAGCAAGGCTGGCAGCAGGAATTCGCTCACAGTTTGTTAGTATAGTAATCTTCTTTGGCTTTTATTTCATATTTAACTAAATTTAACCTGCTTATATACTAAATCCAATTTCTGTGAAAGCAGCCATTTATGATAAGTTTCAAGGACCCATAAGTATTCATAATGTGCCTTATCCTACACCTGAAAAACATGGTGTGGTTATTAAAGTGGAAGCCACAGGATTATGTCGTAGTGACTGGCATGGCTGGATGGGTCATGATCCCGACATTACACTCCCTCATGTTCCGGGGCATGAACTTGCAGGTACTGTTGAGCAAACTGGCAGTGAGGTTAAATTATGGGAAGAAGGAGACAGGGTTACCCTGCCTTTTGTCTGTGGATGCGGATCTTGCCCGCAATGTGCTTCGGGGAATCACCAGGTTTGTGATCACCAGTTCCAGCCAGGATTTACACACTGGGGCTCATTTGCCGAATATGTTTCTATTCATTATGCAGATATAAACATAGTAAAACTTCCTGATGAAATTGATTTTGTAACAGCAGCAAGCCTTGGTTGCAGATTTATTACTTCATTCAGGGCAATCGTGGTTCAGGGAAAGGTCGCTGCAGGACAATGGGTAGCCGTTCATGGTTGCGGTGGAGTTGGCCTCTCTGCTATAATGATTGCAAATGCAATGGGCGCAAATGTAATTGCAATAGACATTAACAATGAAAAGCTTGAACTTGCCAAATCTGTAGGAGCTATTGCCACAGTGAATGTTACGGAAAACGAAAATGTGGTGGAGATGGTAAAAAAATATTCAGACGGAGGAGTTCATGTCTCAATCGATGCACTTGGCAGCCAGGAAACCTGTTTTAACTCCATTTCCAACTTAAGAAAACGCGGCAAACATATTCAGGTTGGACTAATGGTGGCTGGTAATAATCATCCTGAAATTCCTATGGACAAGGTACTGGCAAATGAACTTGAAATACTTGGGAGTCATGGAATGCAGGCACATCAATACCAACCAATATTCGAAATGATAAAAGCAGGAAAACTCTCCCCTGAAAAGCTGGTGAATAGTACTATCAGCCTTGAAGAATCCTGCACCTACCTTCCAAATATGAATAGTTTTAAGGAAAATGGGGTTGCGGTTATCAATACTTTCTAATGTTACGGAACAAATTCTAAGTCGAAAAAAATGAGCAAAAATAATCTTGAAGAAAAGATCATCCAGTCATTGGCATTGAAGTCAAACATAAAACAACTTGTTTGCAGTAATAATGAAGTGGTCTTCGGCTTAATGAAAGAGACTCTAACTGAAATTGTTGATGATTATAACCAACAGCTCAAAAATCTTAAGGAAAGGGTAGGACTTGAATTTACAGATCATGGGAAGTTTATTGCTAAATTAAGAATAGCAGGTGATATGCTGGTATTTAGTATGCATTCTAATATATTTGAGTTTGACCGGGCACACAAAATTTGGGAAATAAATTATGTCAAAGACGATCCCTTGAACTCTTATTGTGGAATTATTAATATATATAACTTCCTTGATGACTCTTTCCGTTATAAACGTCTGGATGACCTTGGTTACCTTATTGGCAGATTATTCATAAATAAGAACAATCATTTTTTTGTGGAAGGCAAAAGACAGATGGGTTTTCATTACAAAAATTTCGGAAAACGACTTTTAGATAAAGTAGCTATGAGAAGTATTCTTGCAAAAGCTATGGCTTACGCCCTTGAATTCGACCTTCTTGTTCCACCATATGATGCTGTAAAGATTGCCTCCGTTGGACAAATGACAGAAAAAATTCATATCACACAAGTCAAAACCGGCAAACGTCTTGGTTTTCAGTTTAATTCCGATGATGTGATGGAAGATGAAGAAAATTCATAACTCAAATATTCATTGATCCTTATAAATAACTATAAACAAATGAAAACTAAATCCTTATTTTTAATCCAGTTCATACTGGTACTGATTTTTGCAGGCTGTACTACAAACCAAAAACCAGGAGATGAAATCTCAA
>DAOWNN010000173.1 GCA_030642585.1 Bacteroidota bacterium
CCAGAGCGGCTTCAATAGACTCATTTTCAGCTTCATCTCTGAAGTAATCAAAGACCTCATCCTGATGATCCTCATCAAGAACTTCATTTATATAATAATTGATATCTATCTTAGTCCCGGATTGAACAATAGACTCCACTTCATGAAGCAGGTCATTCATTTTCAGGTTTTTTGAATTGGCAATATCAGTAAGGGGTAGTTTTCTATCAATGGCCTGAATGATATAAACTTTGAGACCAGATTTATTAACCACAGACTTTACAATCAAATCCTGAGGGCGCAGGATATCATTCTCCTCAACATAGATCTTAATGATATCAAAAAATTCTTTTCCGTATCGTTTTGCTTTTCCTATTCCCACACCGGAAATATTTTGCATTTCCTCAATGGTAATTGGATATTGAATAGCCATATCTTCAAGTGAAGGATCCTGGAAAATAACAAAAGGTGGAAGATTTACTTTCTTTGATATTGTTCTTCTCAGGTCTTTCAGGATATTCAATAACTGTTCGTCCATCACACTGGTTTTGCCTCCTGTTCCCTGCTCCAAATTATCCGATTCTGCGTAATCATGGTCTTCAGCCAGCATAATACTATATGACTTTTCTATAAACTCATGACCTTTACTGGTTATTTTTAAAAGGCCATATGATTCGATATCTTTTTCTATAAGCTTTTTGATAAGGGCCTGTCTCACTACAGCTCCCCAGAATTTAGTATCTTTCTCATCGCCCAGGCCAAAGATGTCCAGGGTATGATGATTATAGGCTTTTATATCAGAACTACTTTCACCAGCAAGAATATTTGATATATGGTTTGATTTAAATTTTTCCTTCACCTGCTGAATGGTTTTCAATACCTTTAAAATATATTCTTTCCCTTCAAACTGTGTTTTTGGGTGCATGCAGTTATCACAGTTTTCACAATTTTCTATTGTATAAGTTTCACCAAAATAATGAAGTAGCATTTTTCTTCTGCATACCGAAGACTCAGCATACGAAACGGTTTCGAGAAGCAATTGCCTGCCAATTTCCTGTTCGGCAATTGGTTTTTTCTCCATAAACTTTTCAAGCTTCTGAATGTCCTTATAACTATAGAATGTTATACATTTCCCTTCCCCCCCGTCCCTCCCGGCCCGTCCTGTTTCCTGGTAGTAACCTTCCAGGCTTTTGGGGATATCATAATGTACTACAAAACGAACATCAGGTTTGTCAATACCCATGCCGAAAGCAATTGTAGCTACAATAACATCTACATCTTCCATTAAAAATCTATCCTGGTTGTTTGATCTGGTAGCAGAATCCATCCCTGCATGGTATGGAAGGGCTTTTAATCCGTTTATCATGAGGGTTTCTGCAAGTTCTTCTACTTTTTTCCTGCTCAGGCAATATATTATGCCTGACTTTCCCATATTGCCTTTAATAAATTTTATCAATTCTTTTGTGGCATTTACCTTGGGCCGAATCTCATAATATAAGTTTTCCCTGTTAAAAGATGATTTAAAAACATTGGCCTGGAGCATATCCAGGTTTTTTTGGATGTCATGTTGTACTTTTGGAGTTGCAGTAGCTGTGAGAGCAATCAAAGGAGCTTTACCAATGGTATTAATAATGGGCCGTATACGCCTGTATTCTGGCCTGAAATCGTGTCCCCATTCTGAAATGCAGTGTGCCTCATCTACAGCATAAAAAGATATATTTACTTTCTTCAAAAACTCGATATTTTCAGCCTTTGTTAAAGACTCCGGCGCCACATAGAGTAATTTGGTTTTTTTTTCTAAGACATCATTTCTTACTTTTTGAATGGCAGATTTTGTTAGTGAGGAATTCAGAAAATGGGCAATGCCATCTTCCATGCTAAAGTTTCGCATAGCATCAACCTGGTTCTTCATTAAGGCTATTAATGGGGAAATAACAATGGCGGTTCCATCCAGGATTAAACTGGGGAGTTGATAGCATAATGATTTCCCACCTCCTGTAGGCATCAACACAAATGTATCGTTCCCTATCAGTACATTTCTGATAATTGGCTCCTGGTTTCCTTTAAAACTGGTAAATCCGAAATAATTTTTAAGGTATTCAAATAAAGATATGTCTGCTCCAACCATCATGCTTCTAATATCAACATTAAGTCTTGTATCTTACGGGATATATGATTTTTCTTATTGGCTTTAAGTAGAGTGTATGTTATACTCTGTAGATATAAATATACATATTATTTTGTTTAAAACGAACAAGTAATTTAGAAGTTTCTTTTCTTTGTATGGCTGAAACAAAAAAAAAGGAATTATTAAATCCTTACTAATACAGGTAAAACAGTACAATTTGTCCTGAAATTTTCTTATTAGGCTGAAGATATTTATTATAGTAAAAAATTGAGATGGCAAAAAAAAGTCCCAATGAATTATCATTTTTAGAGCACCTTGAAGAACTCAGGTGGCATTTGGTGCGGTCTATTCTGGCAATAGTGGTAATTGCAATAGTGGCATTTGTCTTTAAAGATATCATTTTTGATGTAATTATTCTAGGCCCGAAATCTCCGGATTTTTTCACTAACCAGGTACTATGTAGTTTTGGACAATTGGTACATGTTGAGAGATTATGCATCAACAAAGATCCTTTTCAGGTTATTAATATCAATATGGCTGGTCAGTTTATGACCCATATTATGATCTCGATCCTGGTTGGATTTATTCTGGCATTTCCATATGTGTTTTATGAATTTTGGAAATTTATGAGGCCTGCTTTGTATCATAAGGAAAAAAGTGTTGCCCGGGGAGCAGTTTTTTTTAGTTCGGTACTTTTTATGATGGGAATTTTATTCGGCTACTTTCTTATTTGTCCTTTATCAGTTCACTTCCTTGGCTCTTACTCGGTAAGCGACCAGGTATTGAACCAGATTAATCTAAAATCGTATATTTCCACAATAGCTTCCGTTTCTCTTGCGGCAGGACTTATTTTTGAATTACCGATTCTGGTGTATTTCCTTTCTAAAATTGGCCTTGTTACTCCTGAATTTCTTAGAAAGTACAGAAAACATTCCTTGGTAATAATTTTAACCCTGGCTGCAATCATCACTCCTCCGGATATATTTAGCCAGGTAATGGTTTGTTTGCCATTGCTTATTCTTTACGAGATAGGAATAAGGATATCAAAGAGTATTGCGAGAAAGCGGGATGCTGAATTTGAAGAGGAGGGGGATGAATAATGAATAGTGAATAATGAAATCCTGACTTAAAAACATCAAACATGGGAATAAAACTTCGTACAGTAAACCTGGTAAAGAAGTACAAGAGCAGGGCAGTTGTCAAGGGAGTATCCTTTGAAGTTGAGCAAGGAGAAATTGTTGGATTGTTGGGTCCAAATGGTGCAGGTAAAACAACTTCATTTTATATGATAGTTGGCTTAATTGCCCCTAATGAGGGACAGATTTTTTTGGATAAAGAGGATATTACCGGAATTCCTGTGTACAAAAGAGCCAGAAAGGGAATTGGGTATTTGGCTCAGGAAGCATCGGTTTTCAGAAGGTTAAGTGTGGAAAATAATATTCGGGCGGTACTTGAAATGGCCGACATTTCAAAAGAGGAACAAAGGGAAAGAACAGAAACTTTGCTTAATGAGTTTGGATTGATCAAAATAAGGAAAAGTCTTGGAATTCAACTTTCGGGGGGTGAAAGGAGGAGGACGGAAATAGCCAGGGCTCTTGCACTTAATCCCAGGTTTATTTTGTTGGATGAACCTTTTGCCGGAGTAGATCCAATTGCTGTTGAGGATATCCAGGAGATTGTGTCAAAGTTGAAAAGGAAGAACATAGGAATTCTTATTACAGACCATAATGTTCATGAAACACTTTCAATTACAGATAGGGCATATCTTCTTTTTGAAGGAGAAATAATGAAGTATGGTACAGCCGATGACCTTGCAAATGATGAAGAGGTAAGACGCGTATACCTGGGCCAAAATTTTGAGCTCAGGAGATAAAACTAAACTCTTTGCAGCACTCAAAAAAGCAAATATTGCCTAAATTTAGAACATTGTTATACTAATGTCTTATAGATTTACCTGATAAGCTACCACACTATTGCCAAGAAAAGTTGGGACGTACAGTATTTTTGTTTCCTGAACAAACCATATATCTGCCGCATTAATCCCATCCTTGCTTGTGTCAATTAGCAGTATTTTCTCTTCCCCAGGTGATGCAATGTATATATGTCCGGTCCAGTCACTAAAAATAAACCGGCCATCTCCGTATGCCTCCAGTCCGTCAATTGGACCTGTATTTTCAAGATATGTGGTAATAGTTTTGCTTTCAATATCTATTCTCAATACCTTATTATCGATCCCTGCCATTAAGAAATCACCATCAGCAAACAATCCGTTTACCGAAATCAAGGCATCGCTTTTCAGCCAGCTTCTCAATTCTCCATTCTCAAAAATATATATTTCATTTTGCTGCATATCTGAAATAAAAACCCTGCCTTTAGAATCAACATCTATATCATTCAGAAATACTGCATTTTCAGCATTGTAGCGATCGAGGATCTTGGCATTATCCATATCAATCACCACCAGTTGGTCAATATCAGTAACATATAGCTTGTTGTTGAAAATTCCCATCCCTTTTGGGGCATTGATTCCGCTTACCCATTCCTGGTCAATAATTTCTCCGTCTTGTGATAATTTACTGATATATCCGGCACCATTTTTTTGAGTCGGCTCACCATTTACATTTGAGACATAAATATAATCACCTTTTTTCAAAACAGATTCAGGAATTCTTAAGTCGGAAGGGGTTTCCCAGATGAGATTTAATTGGTCATGTTGAAAGCCGGGATGTAGTTTCGTTTCCGCCTCAGGTTTAGAACCGATCTGCTTTTTTTGAGATTTTTGATTACATGAAAATAACAAGAGAATTGACATAGAAAGAATGAAAATAAATTTGAACTGGGAATGTATTCCTGGCTTGCTTATTGATTTGATCATGACTGAAGATTTATTTGGTTTTCAATGAAATATTAAGCTTTACTATTGGTTCAGGGATTCAGTTAAAATTAGAAAATAATATTAACCTACGCAAACTAAATACAAAGAGGAGTTGTATCCTGCGAGCGCATTCTCCACTGCTTGCAGCGGGGTAAGCGAGCGCAAATAAAATAAACTAAAAAGGATCGATGATTACTTGCCGCTTGTGGAGAGGAGCATCAATCAACTTAATTGCAGATTTTAAATTTAGAAAAACCAAAATAGAAATTCAAAAAATTAAATATCTTTGCCCCAGATTTTGCGGATGTGGCGGAATTGGTAGACGCGCTAGACTTAGGATCTAGTTCTTTCGGGAGTGGGGGTTCGAGTCCCTTCATCCGCACCGAACAATTTCTAAACCGCTATACCATCGGATGTTAATATCGATAGTGTCGTGGTTTTTTTGTAATTTTGTACGTTCAATTTTTATAGCATGCACATTTCACAGGAGAATATTGATAAATTGAACGCGGTCCTTGAGGTAAAAATAGAAC
>DAOWNN010000070.1 GCA_030642585.1 Bacteroidota bacterium
AAAAGGATGAAATTTAAAAATTTTAGTGGCTTTAGGTTGTTTTTCAACATAGAAGACACCAAGAAAACACTAAGAATTTGGATTGCTAATTAAGGATGGTGTCACTTTTGTATTACAAAGAATAATAAAGCGTAAGCTGTCGTTAATCAAAGATAAAGCCAAGTTAGGTTGACGCGTATGCCTTTCAGGGCAAATAAACCTGATGAAATGGAACTTTCCTTTTAGCTTGCTAAAAGATTTCCCCCGTTTTGGTCAATGTATAACCCAAATTGCATCTTCTAAAACTCTAACACACTTATAATCAGAGATGCATTTTAAGAGCGTTCACCTCATGCACAAAACAGGAAAGTGCTGTGAAATGTTTCACAGCAGAACTTAAGGCTTTAAAATTATGCCAGGACTTGCTTTATTAATTATAAGGATTATTGTCATCCTCAAACAAGCTTGCTATGAATGCCACGCAAAGCTCTTATCTCTTATTCTTAAAGAGGGTACAATTCCGGAATTCAGTGCTTCAGGATGACTACAATTGCTAACTAAACTTTTTCAGTAAGACCCGTGCATTTTGTATTGCAGCATCACTCATTTCCGTCCCGCTTAACATTTTAGCTATTTCTATCACTCTTTCTTCCTCCTTCAGGAGGCGGATCCTGGTATGGGTAGCAGTTTTTTCATCTGTTTTATATACAAGATAATGTGACCCTCCCTTGCTGGCTATCTGTGGAAGATGAGTAATATTAATGACCTGCATATTTTCTGACATTTCGGCAATGATCTCCCCCACTCTGTCGGCTATGTCGCCCGAAACCCCGGAGTCAATTTCATCAAAAATAATGGTAGGCAGTGATACCGATTGATTGATAAGAGACTTTAAACTGAGCATAACACGTGATAATTCACCACCGGAAGCCACTTTCTTAAGATCCTGGAGTTCAGAATTCTTATTCGCTGAAAAGAGAAAATCAACATGATCGGTTCCGGTGGGTGAAAGATCTTCTAACCCGGTTTGTTGAATAGAAAAACCGGCATTGGGAATTCCAAGTTTTTGCAAGAGAGAAATCATTCTTTCTCCAATTCCGGGAATAGCTTCCATCCTCTTTGCAGATAAGTCTCGGGCTGCTTTTTCGAGAAATAGTTTCATTTCATGCAGCTCAGCTCTCATAGCTTCCAATTCATGATCCATCGAACTAATTCCATCCAGCGATTGTTGCAATTCTGACTTGATTCTTATCAAATCCTTAACCGACTCCACATGATGCTTTTGTTCGAGTGAATAGAGTAGATTTAATCGCTCCAGGATAAATTCAAGCCTGGAAGGATTGCTTTCCACATCACTTCCAAGTGTCTCAACCTCTAAGCTTAGGTCTTTCAATTCTAATTCAACACTCTCAATTCGATTATAGAGTTCAGCCGCAGGAGAAAAATAGTTTCGTATTTTTTCCATCAGGTTCCTGGCCTCCCTGATCTTAGGTAAAATTCCACTATCATCTTCCGAAAACAAATTGGAAATTGATTCAAGAGAGCTGCCAATTTCACCTGTGTGACTTAAAATATCCTGTTCACTCTCCAACTCTGCTTGCTCCTCTTCTAAAAGCTTTGCTTCATCAAGGTGGTCAAACTGGAATTGAAAATAATCCAGATCGGATTGAGCCTTTTCATTTTTTTCATTGAGCTCCCGGTATAGTGATTCTAATTTCCGGAATTTGTCATAATTATGTTTATAAGTCGCCAACCTCTTGCGAACGCCAGCAAAAGCATCTACCACCTGAAGCTGGAACTGGTTATTTCCCAGCAGAATATTATGATGCTGTGAATGAATATCCACAAGATTCACAGCCATTTCTTTTAATACATTCAGATTCACCGGAGTATCATTGATAAAGGCCCTGGATTTTCCGGCAACATTAATTTCACGCCTTAGGCTGGTTAAATCTTCATAATCCAGGTCATTTGCGGAAAAAAAATCCTGAAGCTGATATTCCTTCACATCAAAAGTTCCCTCGATAATACATTTTTTCGTCTTATTCAGCAGAACCTGTATATCGGCCCGCTGACCTAATATAAGTGCCAATGCTCCCAATAAAATTGATTTTCCAGCCCCTGTCTCTCCGGAAATTATGGTCAGACCCGAATCAAATCTTATATCTAACTCATTAATTAAAGCATAATTCTGTATGTGAAGGGTTTTAAGCATATAGGCTTTAAACTATAAAGTTTAACAAAAAAACATGACCATGAATTCACAAAAATCCATATGCGAAGATACAAGGAAAAAGATAAAAGATATCCACCTACGCCTGAAAAAGGCTACGGCGGACGAAGAAGATTAAAAGTGTTGATTGAATATAAGTTGAACAGTTGAATAGTTGAACGAAAGAAGAAGCCACCGATGCACGAATATAAGACGAATGCACGAATGTACCGAAAATCTATCTGCAAAGATGGAATGGGTTTTACTCTGTTCTCACAAGTCAAGCTTATTAAGGCATTGTCTTTCAGCACCCAGTACCCAGCACCCAGCACCAGGCAAAGGGAGTGAATGACTTTTAGACTATTGACCTTTTGATTTTTTGACCTTTGAGTGACTATTGCTTGACAGCGACCAATGGGAATGTAATACTAACCCGATAAAAATGCAGCTTCATACTTACTCTGGTTCGAGGGATCAATTTCTTTTAGGATCACATAAACCCGTCTTTTCTGATCGGGATTTGCTTCCTTAAAAACATTAATGAATTCCTCAGTTTTTGCATCATGAACAACCTGTAATAAATACAGATATGGATCAGGTTTTTGCCTGTATACTCTTTGCAAATGTTTGAGACTTTCCTCCATGTCATTTCTTGCGGTATTCACATTATCTTCAAGGCGGTCAAGACCCAGGCGATGATACTGGTAATAGAACTGTCGTACCGGCTGGTATTCATTATCCATTATGTTCTGTATCAGCCAGTAACGATTTCTGTTGCTGCTGGCATCAAAAGCCTTCCAACCTCTTTCCGGCGCATTTTGTGCATTCATAACAATGGCTTCTGCCCGGGTAAAAAACCTGGTTCCGCCTTCCTGAGAAAAGGAATCATAATCAAAACCTAAAATAATATTGACATAATATGCCAGTACCGAAGTAAGGTTGCTAATATGCTGAGTTTCATCAAAAAGGAGAGGCTGAAACTCTACATACCTGAAATCCATATTGTTATCAAGGATATTAAGGATTGTGCTACTATAGCTTGTATTGTAAACCGGCCGGCGCATTTGCACCTGAATGGTTCCCCTGAACTGATCCGATCCAAGTTGCTCGGTGAGATTGATCAGAATATTACATTCTATTCTTTCTGTTGATGCATATACATCATTCGACCAGTTTCGGTCATTTATAAACTCGTAAATAGCAGTTTGTAAGGTCCTGAAAAGTTGTTTATTAGTCCCCTGTATCTGCTGTGTCACAACCTGCACGTTACAATTGAGCTCCTGGGCATTCAGCATCAGCAAAGATGAACTAAAAATGATCAGTATGATTAAGACTTTGAACCTCATAAAACCAGTCGGATGATCGTAATATTTATTATAACGTACCGGATACAAGTTTTTGTATACTATGAACAATATCAACCGCAACTTCTGCTTTGCTTTTCAGATCAAAGTCCTCCTTATTCCCACGCCTGTCAAGGATACTTATCTTATTGGTATCATAGCTAAATCCTGCACCTTTATCTCTTAAAGAATTAAGTACAATAAGATCAAGGTTCTTCTTTTTCAGCTTCTTACGTGCATTATCTGTCTCATTGCTGGTTTCCAGGGCAAAACCAACCAGCCACTGATTTTTCTTCTTTGCTCTTCCCATTTCCGCAGCGATATCATTGGTAGGTTTTAACTCAATATGCAAATCTTCTTTATCCCTTTTAATTTTTTCTTTACCGGGATTTAAGGGTGTAAAGTCACTTACAGCAGCTGCAAGTACAGCTCCATCCATAGATGGAAATAATTCTGTGCAAACCGTGTTCATTTCAGAGGCAGAAACAACCTTATAAACTTTGACTTCCCTCCTATGAATCTCCAGGCTTACCGGCCCTAATACCAGGTGAACTTCAGCACCACTTTCTGCAAAGGCTTCTGCGAGTTGAATCCCCATTTTTCCTGAGGAGTGATTTCCGATATATCGAACAGGATCTATTGCCTCGAAAGTTGGTCCGGCAGTAATCATCACTTTTTGTCCGGCAAATCGGAAGGTTTTATTTTTTTTTTTGAGGAAATTCGAAATCTCCTGTACAATATTTTCTGGCTCCTCCATCCTACCCTTCCCGGAAAGTCCACTTGCCAATTCGCCAGTTCCGGCATCAATAATAACATTCCCGTATTCTTCCAGGGTTTTGAGGTTCTTTTGAGTGGATGAATGCTTAAACATATCCATATCCATCGCCGGCACAATTATCACCGGGCAACGGGCAGAAAGATAAACAGTAAGAAGAAGATTATCTGCAATCCCATTGGCCATCTTAGCCATAGTATTTGCGCTTGCAGGGGCTATAAGCACAAGATCGGCCCATAAGCCGAGGTCCACATGATTGGTCCATTCGCCTGTATCTTTAGCAAATAGTTCCACAGACACAGGATTACCCGATAAGGTAGACAGAGTCAGGGGACTTATAAATTCGGTAGCTACCGGGGTCATGACAACCCTTACATCAGCTCCTTCTTTAATGAGTAATCGGACCAGGAAGGCAGCTTTGTAAGCTGCAATACTTCCGGTTATGCCCAATATTATTTTTTTTCCTTTCAGCATACCGGCAATTTTATATTGCGAAAAATACTATTTCTCTTCTTCCTCCGGTTTACGAAAATAAATACCGCCTCCATAAAACTCTTCAAGAGCAATTAATGAAGGTTTAGGAAGTTTTTCATAAAACTTAGAAATTTCAATTTGTTCTCTATTCTCAAAAATTTCTTCCAGGTTATCTGTATAATATGCAAATTCCTCCAGCTTCTTGTTCAATTCCAGCTTAATATCCATGGATATCTGGTTTGCCCTTTTTGAACAAATAACCACACTCTCATAAACATTTCCGGTAACCGAATCAAGATCACGAAGATCTCTTGTCATGGTAGTAAATGGTGCTTGTGTTTTCTTGTAATCCATTCTTTCTATATAAATTTTACGATTTCAATTAATGATTTGAAAGGAAAGAAGACGACTCGTTATATATTTTTTCTGCTTCCCTTGCATACTTACTTTCAGGGAATTCATCAATAAATGAATAATATTCATCTACAGTATCCTGAAATCTTTCCAACTGTTTGAGACTAACACTCTGAACAGCCATTAGGTAAATTGACCTCAACTTAAGATACAAAAGTTCTTCCCTGTATTTCGTGTCGGGATAATCCATCAGGCTGTTTGATATGGCTACGATTGATGCTTTATATTTCTCCAGGTCATAATAAAGTTTTGCATTAATGTATGATTTCTCAACCAGCCTCTCCTGCATTTCCTTAATATAATCATTTGCCTCCTGAATTCTTTCACTGGATGGGAACTTGGTTTTAAAAAGTGTAAATGCATTTATTGCATTATATGTATTTGTCTGGTCGAGTTCTACCCGTGAATTTAGATTATAATAACAATACGCACCCATAAAATCGGCTTCTTCAGCACGTGGACTTGAAAAATAAGTTTTAACAAACTCTCTGAAATAATGACCCGCCATCACGTAATCACCCATTTCATAATAGCATTTTGCATTCAAATAATCCAATTCCTCAGCCCTTTTTGTTCCTTTTAGTCGCGGTATGATTTGCCCAAACAAGGTAGCCGCCCGAAGATAATTTCCTTCTTCATAGTATTGCATTCCACTTTCATACTTGGCCTCAATATTCCCGCTTTTTAGCAATTTTTCATACCCGCTGCAAGCTCCAAACAATAAAACCGCAAGAATTAACAGGGTGATATTTTTTACTATTTTTTGAAACATTTTGCAAAGGTACTCTTTTCCTTGTAATTTGGAAAAAATAAAGCTAAATCAAAGATGAAAGATATCTCGAGACTATTTGACTTTTGACTTTTGACTTTTTATTCTCTTGCCAGATTATTAAAAATATCTACCTTTGCAGGCACTAACCCAAAAACTTATTACTGTGGATATTTTTGATAAAATCAGAAAAAACAGAGGTGCTCTGGGACAATACCAGAAACTAGGGCATGGATATTTTATGTTTCCTAAATTGGAAGGAGAAATTTCTCCCCATATGACTTTCAGGGGAAAGAAAGTTCTTACCTGGAGTCTGAATAATTACATAGGACTGGCTAATCATCCTGAAGTTCGGGCTGAAGATGCAAAAGCATCAAAAGATTGGGGACTAGCATATCCAATGGGAGCCCGTATGATGTCAGGGCAAACCAAAAAACATGAGGAACTGGAAGAGAAGCTGGCAGAATTTGTTGGTAAGGAACGTGCCTATTTGTTGAATTACGGTTATATGGGAATGACTTCCATAATTGATTCCCTTGTAAACCGGAAAGATGTGATAGTATATGATTCAGAGTCACATGCCTGTATCCTGGATGGCTTAAGAATGCATATGGGAAAACGTTATGTATTCCCCCACAACAATATTGAAAACCTTGGAAAACAGCTGGAAAGAGCCACCAAATTAACTGATAAAACAGGCGGAGGAATTCTTGTAATTACAGAAGGAGTTTTTGGAATGGCAGGAGATCTTGGAAATTTGAAGGATATTGTTGCTCTTAAAGATAAATTCAATTTCCGCCTGCTGGTTGATGATGCTCATGGTTTTGGTACCATGGGTAAAACAGGAGCCGGTACTGGGGAACACCTGGGAGTTCAGGATAAAATTGACGTATATTTTGCAACCTTCGCTAAAGCCATGGCAGGAATAGGAGGCTTTGTTGCCAGTGATGAAGATGTTGTGGATTATCTCCAGTACAATATGAGATCACAGATCTATGCCAAATCTCTGCCCATGCCTGTAGTTGTTGGTTCAATAAAGCGGCTGGAACTTTTAAAAAGCAAGCCTGAATTGAAAGATAAGCTCTGGACTATAGTTCGTGCTTTGCAGAAAGGACTGAAAGAGAATGGGCTTGATCTTGGAGATACTGAATCTCCTGTAACACCTGTATTTCTGAAAGGCGGAGTACCTGAAGCTACTGGAATTACCATGGATTTGAGAGAAAATTATGGAATCTTTTGTTCAATCGTTATCTACCCGGTAGTTCCTAAAGGTGTAATTATGTTGAGACTGATTCCTACTGCAGATCACAGTCTTGAAGATGTAGAACGAACCGTCAGTGCCTTTGCTGAAATAAAAAAGAAACTGGATGCCGGAAAATACTTAAATGAAATTAAAAGCCAGGTGGTAAAATAAATTTCAGCTTAAGGAAATAAAAAAGGGTGACTTTGTAAAATAGTCACCCTTTCCTTATAAGCTATTTTGTCTTGTCCTGATATGTGTCTACAGCTTAAACAATAATTTTATGTCATAAAGTGTAAACATCTTCAGATATTATTTACTCATCTCTCACATCTTCTTCACTCACCTCTTTTTCTCGCCAAGATATCTTTCGGCATCAATAGCAGCTTTGCATCCCGATCCTGCAGCAGTAACAGCCTGTCTGTAATGAGGGTCCATCACATCTCCACAGGCAAATACTCCTTTTACATTGGTTATTGAACTGGGAGCTTCTGTTTGAATATATCCCACCTCATCCGTTTCAAGATATTCACTGAATATCTGTGAATTTGGAGTGTGACCAATTGCCAGGAAGAAACCATCAATACTGATCCTCACCTCTTTTTCTTCAGGGGTTCCCATCTTATGTATTAGTATTGCACCTTCCACACCATTCCCGCCAAATAGATCTTTAGTATTATGCTCATATAAGACTTCAACATTATCAGTATTTTCCACCCTTTCAATCATCACCTTGGATGCACGCATAAAGTCTTTCCTGACAATCACATATACCTTACGGCACAATCCTGCCAGGTAAAGAGCCTCTTCGGCTGCGGTATCTCCACCACCAACCACGGCTACATCTTTGCCCTTATAGAAAAACCCATCACAGGTGGCACAGGCAGAAACACCACTCCCGGCATATTTCTTTTCAGCATCAAGACCAAGGTATTTGGCAGTTGCACCGGTAGCAATTATAACTGACTCTGCTTCAATAGTTACCTTATTATCTATAAGCACCTTGTGGTTCTCTCCGGAAAAACTGACAGATGTTGCCAGGCCCCAACGTGCATCAGTACCAAACCTGACAGCCTGTTTTTTCAGATCCTCCATCATAACCGGACCGGTAACACCTTCCGGGTAGCCTGGGTAATTTTCCACCTCGGTTGTTGTGGTAAGCTGCCCCCCGGGTTGAAGTCCTTCATAAAGAACCGGGTTCAAATTGGCACGGGCTGCATAAATGGCAGCTGTATAACCTGCCGGACCAGAACCAATGATCAAACATTTTACTTTCTCAACATCGGTATTAGCTTGCACTTCTTTTGCTTCCTCGCCCGATGTATCCATAGACTTAAACAATTCCATAATTCTGATATTTAATAATTTATAGTGATTTATTCATAAATTTCCTGAGACAAAACTAATAAAAATGTCAGGATATAATTGTCACCTGATTGACAATAACCATACCAAATTAAAAGGACTGAAATTATTGCAGGGTTTAGAACTCTTCACTATTTTTGTAGCCACAAAAATTAATTTTTCTTAAAGTTCTTTTTCGGGATGTAGCT
>DAOWNN010000254.1 GCA_030642585.1 Bacteroidota bacterium
TATTTTATATTTTTAAAAATTCATTTTCATCATATTTTCCAGCTTCGTCCTCTGATTTTCCCACTTCAACATTTTATTTTTTTTCAACTTACCCATCCCATCTATATTTGGTGTAAATAAAAATGTTAATCTATGCACAAATTAATAGTTGTATTTGGTTTAGTAACAATAGTTGGAATTGCATGTTGTGCACAGACAACAATTCAGGGTACGCTAATGACTCCAAAGGGCGAAACGGTAATGTATGCAAATATTGCAATAAAGGGCAGTTTTGAAGGGGGGTCTTCGAATGCAGAGGGAGCATTCAGCTTTGTTTCTTCCAGGAAAGGTGAGCAAATAATTATGGTCTCTTGTCTTGGTTATGAGCCTGTAGAAATGGTGATATTTCTAAATGTAACTATAGTTCAACTTAATATTACACTAGAACCATCTGTCAGTGAAATTGAGCCTGTTTATATCACTGCTGGAAGCTTTGAGGCAAGTGAAGAAAAAAGGACTGTAATTATGAGATCAACAGATATTGGAACTACTGCAGGAGCACTTGGTAATATTATTGGAGCTATAGAAACATTGCCTGGCACCCAAAATACGGGTGTGTCAAACGGATTATTTGTAAGGGGAGGATCTGGGAGTGAGTCAAAAATCATTATTGATGAAATGCCTGTACAAAATCCATACTACAGTCCTGTTCCTGATATTAAGCAGAGAGGAAGATTTGATCCATTCATGTTTTCCGGAATTATTTTCAGTTCAGGGGGATATTCCGCTCTTTACGGGCAGGCATTATCTTCCACGCTTGTCTTAAAAAGTAAAGGCCTTGCCGATTCTACAAATACTGGCGGAGGAATTCATATGTATGGTGCTAATATTTTTCACACTCATCGCTGGGAAAATACATCACTACATACTGACATTAGCTACAATAACTTCCAGGCTTATCATTCTTTATTCAATATTAATAAGTACAATAAATCTCCTGAAAACTCAGGTGGGAAAATCGTTTTCAGACAAAGGATATCTGATAATGGATTATTCAAATTTTACTCTAACATTTCGAAATCAGAACTTGGTGTTAATTTCGAAGAAATCTCCAATCCGAATAAAAAATATTTTTTTTCTCTCGAAAATGAGAATTTATATATTAATTCCTCATATAAGGAATATTTCAAAGATGAAAAATGGTCACTATTTGTAGGGTTTTCATATTCAAAGAACAAGGATAATGCTTTTTTGGATACTCTTAATATGTCGGAAGATGAAGCACTACTACAGTCAAAATTAATATTAATAAATAATTCATTATCCTATATCACAATTAAGGCAGGCAGTGAAATTCAAAGCTTTGATATAAGAGGAGAAATGGATCAGTCAGAAGGAGAAATCTACGATCTTTTCTATGCCGGTTTTGTTGAAGCTGACTGGCATATATCTCAAAAACTAGTGGCAAGAACTGGGCTTAGGTATGAATATTCTGATTATTTAATGAAATGGAATCTTGCCCCACGTTTTTCAATAGCATATAAAATTGCTTCTAACAGCCAGGTATCTTTTGCTTCCGGAAAATTTTATCAGATTCCTGAAAAGGAGTTTCTCTATTATAATGATAATAAGTACGATTATGAAAATGCAAATCATTATATCCTCAATTATCAGTGGATGAAGAATAAAAGAGTATTTAGAGTTGAATTATATGATAAAGAATATAAAAACCTGATAAAGGATATCCCGAATTTACAAAACAGGTACAATAATGCCGGTACAGGCTATGCAAGGGGTATTGAAATATTCTGGCGGGATCAAAAAACCATTCCCGGGGCGGATTACTGGATTTCATATTCATATCTTGATACAAAACGTGATTACCAGGATTTTCCTGTTGAAGCAACTCCAGGTTTTACTGCTAAGCATAATCTTTCATTTGTGTATAAGCACTGGGTAAGTTTGATTAACTCCATGCTGGGATTCAACTATTCATATTCATCAGGCAGGCCTTACTACAATCCTAATCGGCCAGAAAATGAATTTCATAAAGACTATACAAAAGAGTACCATAATTTAGATATTAATATTAGCAAGATCACTGTATTATTTAAAAGACGAGCTGTTATTTATTCATCCTTAAGGAATGTTTTCGGGAATGAACATATATTCGGGTACCATTATTTACCAGACGGGAATAGTCGCATTCCAGTAACTCCAGTCTCAAAAAGGTCTTTCTTTATTGGATTGTTTATTTCAACTTATTAATCAATAAAAAAACCATGAATAGGTATATACTAATTATTTTGATCACGGCATTTTCATCAGGCATGTATGCTCAAAACACTAAATATGCTACAGCTATGAAAAGTGCTATTTCAATGATGGATACTTCCTCATCTATTGAGTTCCTTCAGTATGCAGCAAATGATTTTGAAAGAATAGGCGATGCTGTCGAAGATGAATGGCTTCCATACTATTACTGTGCTTATTGCTATGTTCAGATAAATTATTTATTAAAAGCAGATAAGGAAAGAGATATTTATGTTGATAAAGCAGTGGAATTTAATAATAAGGCCGATAACATAAGTCCGGATAATTCTGAAATTTATGTAATGAAAGGGTTTATTCTACAGGCCCGAATGAATATTGACCCGATGACAAGAGGAATGAAGTACAATTCGGAATGTATTACAATGTTTAAGGAAGCAATAGAATTAAATCCTGAAAATCCGAGGAGTTATCTTTGGTATGGTGTTAACTTGTACAATACACCTTCATTTTTAGGCGGAGGGAAAGAGAAGGCATTGACTTTGCTACAGAAAGCAGCCATGAAATTTGATGCCTTTAAGCCAGAAAGTGAGATACATCCTGATTGGGGAAAGGCTTATGCTAATAAGATGTTAAGTAAATACCAGTAATTAGACATGCTTGCAAATTCCGTCAAAGTGAGCCACCCACTCAGGATGAAACTGAACTGCTGATTCCAGACGAAATTGAATCAGTCATTCCGAACAAAAACAAGCCTTAATTATATAAATTTTTTAATATCTTAACTCCCGGTTTTGTGTGGTTCCATAAAACACCGGGAGCTATGCTCAATATATGGCAGTATTAGTGGTTCTTAATGACCGGAAATTGAAGCTTATCAATATATAAATCTATTAACAAACTAAACTAATCATTATGAAAACAATTATTTCCGCTATTCTTTTTACAAGTCTCTTGTTTACATCTTGTAATAGTAATCAGTCGAATGAAAAAGAAAAGTCAACTAATGCCTCAGAGCAATCAATGGATGAATCAGTAAAGTCAGGTGATTTTGAAAAAGCCAAAAATTGCGAAGAGTTTATCGATCAGTATGAAGAATGGACGGACAACTATATCAAATTGCTTGAAAAATATATGAAGAACCCAATGGATGCTTCGCTTTCGGAAGAGTTTATGAAGCAGGCACAGAAAGGGTCCTTATGGCTGACCCAATGGAGCAACGAACTTGTAGGCTGTGCCTCTCAGGAAAAATATCAGAAACGATTTGATGAGATATCGGAAAGAATGGAAAAGAAGCTCGAAGAATTAGGTGTTGAATAAATTGTAATTTTGCATGGTCAAACTATGCGCACTTTATTGAGCTTAAACATTTGAGAATGTAATTATGAATATCAGACTATTAATAAGTATATACATATTAGTACTTATCCCTGTTAAGGCTTTTTCACAGAATTACCCCGATCAACAAATATTAATACAAGGAAGTGTTGATCTGATTGCTAATATTGAGGATAGTGAAAATGTTGTTGAGAATAGCAATTCAATGGAGCTGGCAGACGGGGCACTGGAAGGATATTTTATTTTGAATGCTCAAAGTGCAGATGATTTCTTCAACAGGGGTCTGCCTTCATGGAATGGTCACGCACCTGAACGCCAGAGCTCTTCGTTTAAAGTACAGATGCGTTTTAAAGTTAATGATCAATGGCAGCGGTGGGTAACGGCAGGATACTGGGACAGGCAGATATGGGCTGATTATGGCTATACAACTTTTGCCGGCGGAGAAGTGGATATTGACTATGTAAAGCTGGATTATTATATAAAGGAATTTCAGTTCAAGGTTCTGTTTAA
>DAOWNN010000079.1 GCA_030642585.1 Bacteroidota bacterium
AAAAAATCTGCTTGAAGATATTCATGATAAAAACATGGATGAGCAATACAAACATGTTAAGCAGAATTTTGAAATCTGGAAAGGAGACCTTGATCAGGTAGATGATGTTCTGTTTATGGGAATCCAGGTATAAAATACTTCACAATTAGAGGCGAATTTTAAGAGTGTTTACCTAACGCACAAAACAAGAAAAGTATAACGAAGCTCCTGGTTCGTTAATCGATCAGGCCTTGCCCGGCATGGTATTGTTCTGACGGGCTTGCCCGGCATGGTATTCCAGACGGGGAGGATCGATCTACTGAAAGATCATAGATTTTGGTGCTATTTACGACAAATATCTTAATGGCTATTTCGATACTTCCTCAAGATTTATAATCCCGTTAATAATGGAATAAACCGTTAAACCCGATACGGTTTTAATTCCAAGCTTTTGAGTTATGTTTTTTCTGTGGGTTGTTACAGTATGTATACTTATGAAAAGCTTTTCACCAATTTCTTTATTAGTTAAGCCCATTGCCACATGACGGAGAACAATTTTTTCACGTTCACTCAGGTTTGAAGATTTTGAACTGGTTTTTCCGGCAGGCTTCTTACTTTCAATAATTTCATTTAACTCCTTCAGAAGTTCATTCTTTGATAGGTATAAGTTTATTGAATCACAAAAGAAACTTTCTGCTTTTTCATATCCCCTGCTATTTTTTAAATAAAGTAAAGTGGGTTTGTTTTTATAAGGAAAATATTTTTTAAGATCACTTTTTGTTTGTGGATCTAACATATCCTCTGAAATAATCACAAAATCAGATTCTTTATTAAGAATATTTTCCAATAGTTTGAATGAAGAATCAGACTTGCCAACTATTTCAACCATTGCAATTTCCCTGAGCAAGCTCTCAAGACCTTTTGTTATGAGGTACGATTTTGAGGCAATATAGAATCCTGTCTTACTCATGAATCCTTGTTCGATATTCTATTCAATAATTCTTTTCTGATTGATGATCTTAATTGGTATAGATACTATTTCATGGTTTTTAATTTTTTCTCCATAAGTAAAACCTTTGGAATAAGAACTTTTTCTTCTATTCTGCTGTGGTCATTAAGATCTTTTTCCAGGTTGAACAACTCAGTAAGAACTTTTGAACAAAGAGACTGATTCCCGGTTGGTAGCAAATATTTGATAATGATATTTTTAAGGTCATAAAGCTTTGATTCAATATCATCGTGTTCTGATGAATATTCCTGGATGGAATAACCCCCGGGAGCTGTACTTTCAATCAGGCTGTTATCTTTACCCAGAAATGCTAATTCGGTGGCGATTGAATACGGAAAAACCTTTTCATCTTCCCTTTTTGTATGGGCAATAAGTTCATTTTTATACTCCCTGAAAAACGATTCCAGCAAAGTAGCGTGCTTGTTGTTTGCATAACACTCTACTACCATCATAATAATTAGCTTTTCCAGTTCAGGAATTTTTACATCTAAATAATATCTGTGTGTTTTGCTCAAATAATCTGTGATTAAGCCTACAGAAAAATCCTGAAGATGTTCTTCCGGGAGATAATCCTCATCATGAAAAGAATTCACAATTTCTAAAAAGAAATCCAAATTAACATCATGTTCCTGGCAAACTTCCTGAACACTTTTATCTCCAAATCCCAGATTTATACCAAATCTGTTTATTACAGAAATCAGAAGATAATTCAAATGAATCAGGTCAGCCATTTTATTTTTACCGGTAATCATATAACAAAGATGAAAAGATTAAAGGACAAAGATAAAAGATAATAGATTTAAGAACCTAAACACTTTTATATTGTGTTTTGGAATTTTTAAGTCGCGGCATAATAATATTCCTTGTGTCTTATTTATTAAGATCGGGAAGGATAAATATGGGGGTTGATTCAATATTGCTTTCATGTCCGGCCCGGTCAGTAATATAGAACTCGTATTTAATTGTGTCATAATCAAAAAGAAGATATGTAAATTCCACTTCAACTTCACCTGTTAAACTTTGGTCTGTCCTCTGGGGTTCAAGGTAGGGGATCCTGTAATACAGGGGAAATTCAAGTTCATCCTCGCCAATTTCAACCGGTATACCGTTCTGTACATCAAACATGGTAAAAAACAGGTTGGAATATTCAGGATCGCCAGGATCAATACTGTCGGGTGGCTGCTTCAGGCCAATATCTCCGTCTCCATCTACAAATTCAAAAACCAATTTCCCTACAAGGCCTTCATTTTGTAGCTCATCGACTGTGTCTCTAAAGAAAAAACTCTTGTATTTAATTTCAGGTATTACAGGATATGTTTGAGTTTTCCGACAGGAAGAAATCAGGAGGATTAAAATTGCACTCCACACCATCAGGTATATTCCTTTTTGTATCATAAAATTCAATATAATGGAATTACATCAAAAATCATACCTATTTTTTTCTAAAAAAGATTTGTATTGGCACACCTGTAAGCTTGAAGTTTTCTCTTAATCTATTTTCAAGATACCTTTTATATGGATCTTTTATATGTTGAGGGTAATTGCAGAACAGGGCATATGAGGGGGCTAATGTTGGAAGCTGGGTGGCATATTTAATTTTTACCTCCTGCCCCCTGTAAGATGGCGGGTGATGGGCTGCAACCGCCTCAAGAACAACCTTGTTAAGTTGTGATGTGGGTATTTTCCGTGTTCTGTTGGTATGAACTTCAACCGCAGTATCCAATATTTTTTGCAATCTGATCTTATTTAGTGCCGAAGTAAATATGATAGGAATATCCTGGAAAGGAGCTATTTTCTGTCTGATTTTTTCTTCAAATATTTTTGCAGTATTCGTATCTTTTTCAACCAGATCCCATTTATTTACCAGGAGAACAACACCTTTTCTGTTTCTTTGAATCAGGTGTAATATGTTTTGATCCTGGCCTTCAAATCCCAACTCTGCATCAATCAGTAACAAACATACATCCGAGTTTTCAATAGCGGTGATTGCCCGCATCACAGAATAAAATTCCAGGTTTTCATTCACTTTCCCCTTTTTTCTCAGTCCTGCTGTATCTACCAGGTAAAAGTCATGCTTATATTTATTATAGCGTGTATAAACTGTATCACGGGTTGTTCCCGAAATAGGGGTAACAATATTACGTTCTTCTCCCATGAGAGCATTTAATAATGAGGATTTTCCAACATTAGGACGTCCAACAATGGCAAACCTTGGCAATACACTTTCTTCTTCATGTAATTCATCGGGAAGAAATTTCACCAGTTCGTCAAGCAGATCTCCTGTACCACTGCCATTGATGGAAGAAATTGGATAGATATCTCCAAGGCCAAGTTTGTAAAATGTATTTGCCTCATACTGACGCTCATGCTGATCCACCTTATTCACCACCAGCATTACTTTTTTGTCTGAACGCCTCAGAATTTTGGCAAGGGCTTCATCAGGACTGGTAATTCCTGTCTCAACATCAACAAGAAGCAAAATAATGTCAGCCTCTTCAATGGCTATAAGTACCTGCTTTTTGATTTCTGATTCAAAAATGTCTTCAGAATTACTCAGAAACCCCCCGGTATCAATAACATGAAATAGTTTGCCATTCCATTCGCTTGTTCCGTAATGCCGGTCCCTTGTCACTCCACTGGTTTCATGTACAATTGCCTTCCGGCTTTCTGTGAGACGGTTAAAAAGTGTGGATTTTCCAACATTTGGTCTTCCTACTATGGCTACAATATTTCCCATCTTTCAATATTCAAAGTTTTCAATTATGTTTGGTCATTACTTATGCTTAAAGCAAGAAGCTCGAAGTGCTCAAACCTGGTTATTAATCTGGCTTAATGATCATACCCCCATCTTTTTAATTGCCTTTCATCATTTTTCCAGTCTTTTTTTACTTTCACAAATAGTTCAAGGAAAATTTTCTTTCCAAAAAAAACTTCCATATCTCTCCTTGCCTGAACTCCTACATTTTTTAATGCCTTACCTTTTTGACCAATGATAATAGCCTTTTGAGATTCCCGGTTAACAAAAATATGTGCCAGGATTCTAATAATTCTCTCTTCTTCAATAAAATGCTCTACTTCCACCTCTACAGAATAGGGAATTTCTTGCTTGTAGAGAAGCAAGATTTTCTCCCTGATAATCTCGGAAACAAAAAACCTTTCTGATCTGTCTGTTAACTGGTCTTCCGGGAAATATGACGGACCCTCTGGTAATAGTTCCAATATCCGATTGAATACATTCTCTGTATTAAAATCTCTCAATGCAGATATGGCCATAATTTCTGCTGAAGGCAATACTTTCTGCCAATCTTTTTCAAGTTGAAGTACATTTTCTTCATTCGAGAGATCAATTTTGTTAATTAATAACAAAATTGGGATATTTAATTTTGGGATTTTTTCGAGGAATTGAATATTCTTATTAATAGAATCGTAAATGTCAGTTACATAAATCAGGATGTCTGCATCCTGAAGTGCCATGCTCACATACCTGAGCATATTTTCCTGTAACTTGTATTCAGGTTTTAGTATGCCTGGAGTATCTGAATATACTATTTGAAAATCAGGGCCATTCACAATGCCCATAATTCTATGCCTCGTAGTTTGAGCTTTTGAAGTAATAATGGACAGCTTGTCTCCCACAAGGGAGTTCATAAGGGTGGATTTACCAACATTTGGATTTCCAATGATATTAACAAATCCTGACTTGTGGTTCACTTGAAAATTAGTGTTTTGATGATGTTGCAAAGATAGTAATATTCAATCAGTCCTGCTCAGTTCCACACTCCAGACATCAGATATTTAATTTCAGACTAAGCTTAAAAGCGAAATTATCTATAGATTTTGGAAGCCTGTAGTATCCATATCTGTAATATATGCCTATGCCATATCCCAGGAAAAATTGATTTATTATATTATTGATGATTATTCCGGATTCAAAATACCCTTTCTCCATTGTTTTAATATTAATTCCTCTATGAAGTTCCGGGTTCTGAAGTTTCCCAATTCCAAAATTACTTACCAATTCCACTCCTGGCTGAAATCTTTTTGTTTTGAAAAGGAGTTTCCCAAAGTCCTGTCTGAAAAAGATAGATAAGAAGCTGTCCGATAAGAATTCATTCATTCTCATCACGCCAAAACTATTTGCAGAAACTAATGAAAAAGCCTGGTAACTTCCTTTTCCATTGTACAGTTTTGAATAAGGTGCTGTTCCTTCAACAATTCCTCCCTCAATAACAATATGAGAATGTCCGAAATTTCGACTGAGAAATTTTTTAGAAATTCGGGCTTCATACCGGGAATAAATGAATTCTCCGTTCATCCAGTTAACGCCCTGATGAAAATTTGCATAAAGTATTGGGAATCTGGTCCCCAAAGAAATCTTCTTTCTGCCGGAAACCATAAACTTTTCTTTGTAGGCAAATCTCAGCTTTATACTAAATTCAGAAAAAGTAGCTCTGTCAATTAGGTTTTCAACTCCATTTTCCGAATCATTAAACTGATAGTTGTTTCCAAATCTTATTCTTGAATTTTGAACTGACAGTTGAGTTTTAAAATATTGCAGGGCATTGAATTCAAAGGAGGTTGACCATCCTTCCACATAATCCATGTGCGAGATTAAAAATCTTCTGAAATTTTCTGTATCAAAATTTCGGGTTTCCCTTAAAAACTCATAAGATCCTGATTCTTCAACATCATTGAAATAACTTGCTTGTAAAGAGATATCATGAGGATTTGAGATAATCCATTTTGCAGAACCACCATATTTAATTTCTTTATCCTTAAATCCATATGCAAAATATCCTGAAAAAAACAGACTCTCTGATAAAAGTTCATTACTTATTCCACCAAGGCCAAGCCTGATTCCTTCAAAAAGGTTATAATTAATTACAGAGCGAATATCAAGATTAAAAAAATGAACAGGGATATAGCCATTCATCGTGGTTTCTGCTATCCAGAGTTTACGATCCAGATGCTGTTCCTTCCCAATGCTATCTAAAAAATGATAGGTAACTGTATCTTTTTCAGTAAGTGGAGCAGAACGATGTGAATCCCAGAATTCTTCTGATTTTTTATGTGCATCTTTCTCAACTTCAAGTGCAATATTCTTAAATTTCTTCAGTTCAAATACCGGGTTTAGCTTTATGTTTGTTATGTATGTCTTGCCAACTCCAATTACTTTTAATGCATTGTTTTCACTTTCCACCACAACAAGCCCTTTATTGTTTTTGTCCTCCGGGTCTACCAAAATGATGTCGGTATTCAATTGAACCGGAAACCATTGTTTGTTTTCTATAAACTCATATTTCTGTTGAATTTTGATGCGAAACATGTCCTTGGACTCTGCGGCTTCGGCTACCACGTTTTGCAAAGCATATAGGTTTGAATTGATATACATAAATCCTTTCAATCCTGTAAAGTTTTTCCCTTTTTTGGGATGAAAAGAGATAATAAATAAACTATCCTTGGCGGAGGTGAAAAGAGTATCCTCAAGAATAAACAGATATTTGTTTTTACTTCCATAACTAATTGGATTCAGATAATTCTTATCAAAAATGGTAATGAAATCATTGTAAAAAGAGAAAGACTGAATTTGTGTTGCAAGCAAGGTAAAAGAGGGATTACTGAATCCTGAAACTCTTGAAGCTACAATCTTTTCCCGGTTATTCCCCGGGGCAGAGTATTCCCTGTTGCTTACAGATTCGAGTAAAAATAAATGTTGTTTTTCGATAAATTCATTGATCTCAAAAAAGGATGAGTCTATTTTTATAAGATTTGAATCCTGGAGTGATATTGTTGTATCTATCCTGGACTCAGGAGCTTCGACCGTGAAATATAATTTATTATAAGAGGTATATGAAAATGATTTATTTTTTTCCGGGTCATTGAGTTTCTTATTTTTATAAACCATGTCAATGATTCTGTGAGCAGGGTTAATTCCCGGGGCAATTCTTACCTCATCAATATCATAAGTCCTGGGAGTCATTCTCACAAGCATGGAATTATTCTGAAGCTTATCAAACCGATCAATGACCACAGGCTCATATCCTATGTATGAAAAGTTTAACAGAAAAACAGATTCCCTGGCGTGGAGGATGAAATCTCCATCAATATTACTCATGGTACCACTTCCTGAATTATTATAGGAGATATTGACAAAAGCAAGGGCATTTCCGGATTCTGAATCGATAATTCTACCGGCAAAATGTGTTTCCTGACCAATTGTTAATATGGGAAGGTGAAAAATGATTACCACCCACCAGAACAATAACCGGATGAAGCTGATTAATTGCAAGATTTTTACTATAATTTGAAAGTCATATGAATAGAATTTGATAAAAGACTATTTACTCTCTCTATTCATAAGAACCCTTTTTGAGAATCGAGAGTTCTTTATCAGAAAGATGCCTCCACTTGCCACGTGGAAGCTTTTTTTTAGTCAAGCCGGCAAAATAAACCCTGTCAAGACGTATTACTTTATACCCGAGGTGTTCAAACATTCTGCGGATTACCCTGTTTTTTCCTGAATGGATCTCAATTCCTATCTCTCTCTTGTCTTCCGGGAGAATATAACTTATTGCATCAGGTTTTATTAGACCATCATCAAGAGTGATACCATCAGATAATTGACTCAGGTCTTTCTGAGTAAGGTCCCCCTCAAGAGACACCTGGTATATTTTTTTCTTTTGATATTTGGGATGAGTCAGTTTTTTAGTGAGAGAGCCATCATTTGTAAGCAATAATACCCCTGTACTCATTCTGTCTAACCGGCCAACCGGATAAATCCTTTCCTCAGGCCCCTTTTTTATAAGAGAAAGTACAGTTTTCCTGCCCTGAGGATCATCTGTAGTAGTGATAACATCTTTCGGTTTATTCAATAGGATATACACTTTCTTTTCAGGATTCAGCTTTTTCCCCTTGAATTTCACTTCATCTCTGAAGCTGACTTTTGTTCCAAGTTCACTTATCTTCTTTCCATTGACTGTCACATACCCACTTTGAATATGTTTGTCAGCCTCTCTTCTGGAACACAACCCGGTATTAGCAATGAATTTATTCAGCCTGATTTCTGAAGACTCCTGTTTAGATTTCAGAGGCCTGTCCTTACTTATCTTTGCCGAGCCATATTCTAACTTTTTGCTTTTTAAATTACCCTGATAGTCAGGTGATCTTGATTTTCTTTTTTTCCCCATCAGATATGATAGATTTTAATTGCAATATGTACTTTTGATGATCTCAAAGGATTGCTTTTTAATCCTTTCAAAGTACAAATATATAAATTAAGGTGAGTTCGATATAAGACTTTGCTTAAACAGATGATAATAAATAAGCCCGTCCTTTAGGTCAAAGACCCAGACATTTATCGTCAGGGGCGGGGCTGAACAAATATAAT
>DAOWNN010000118.1 GCA_030642585.1 Bacteroidota bacterium
AGCTTTAAGAACTGTTTGATAAATTCAGCCAAACAATTTTTCATAAATCGGAAAAATGAAGTCAATATAATTGCCGGTTATCCCTGGTTTGGAGTGTGGGGACGGGATACCTTTATTTCATTGCCTGGCTTAAGCCTTGCCATAGACACACCTGATAAATGTAAGGCAGTTTTAGACAGCCAGGTAAAAAAAATGAAGGGAGGTTTATTTCCAAATATTGAAGGCAGTTCTGGCCCGGCATTCAATTCTGTAGATGCTCCTCTATGGTTTATCTGGGCAATCCAGCAATATGCTGATTATTTGAACGATCCTGAATTTATCTGGAAAAATTATCACAAGCCTGTATCCGAAATTCTGAATACATTTAAAAATGGAACTTATTTTAATATTCAGATGAAAGAAAATCACCTTATTTATGCTGGTGAAAAAGGAAAGGCTCTCACCTGGATGGATGCAATTGTTCATGGTGAAGCTGTAACGCCCAGAATTGGTTTCAATGTTGAGATCAATGCACTCTGGTATAATGCTATTTCCTTTTATATAAATTTGGCTGTTCAATCAGGGAATCAGAAAATGCTTTCAGACTGGATATATATTGCTGAAAACATTGAAGAAAGCTTTATCAATACTTTTTGGGATGAAGAAAAAGCATACCTGGCCGATTATGTAGATGGGGAATATAAAAACTGGGATATCCGACCTAACCAGATTTTTGCTTTGTCTCTACCCTATTCTCCTCTCAAAGATTATATGAAAAAATCGGTTTTAGATCTCGTTGAAAAGGAATTGCTTACAGCCAGAGGATTGCGAACTCTGTCTCCCAGTAATCTCAATTATAAGGGAATATACCAGGGCAATCAGGAAGAAAGAGATCGTGCCTATCATCAGGGTACAGTTTGGCCCTGGCTGTTCGGACATTTTGCCGAGGCGTACCTGAAATTGAATAAAAAAAGCGGAGTACATAAAATACAGAATCTTATTGATGGATTTGAAGAAGAAATGGAAAATGATGGAATAGGTTCAATCTCGGAGATTTATGATGGTAATCCTCCCCATAAAGGAAAAGGAGCCATTTCACAAGCCTGGAGTGTTGCCGAAATCCTTCGTGTAATAAAGTTATTGGAAAACTTTGAATAAATATAATTATGCTCAAACAGGGAATCATAATATGAGGGTATTAATGTTTGGCTGGGAATTCCCGCCACATATTTCAGGTGGATTAGGCACTGCAAGTCATGGATTGGCCAAGGGTCTTTCTGTAATTGGTGGAACAGATTTGCTTTTTGTTGTACCCAAAGCCCATGGAGATGAGGATACAAGTATCGGTAAAATTATCGGTGCAAGTGATATTCCTGTTTCGCGTAAAAAATTAAAGCTTGGAAAGCACAACAAATCCCTGGATTATTTTGAAGTTGATTCTCGCATTGTTCCTTATGTAGACCCGGAGGATTTCTGGAGATTGAAAAGAAAGGAAGTTTCATCTGACTATAAATATATTCAAACCGATAAGGAAGGAAAAATAGCCTTTAGCGGGGAATATACAGAAAACTTACTCGAGGAAATTGCAAAATATGCTATAGTAGCCTCAGTAATTTCAAGCCAGGAATCATTTGATCTGATACATGCTCATGACTGGCTAGCTTATCCTGCGGGCATTGCAGCAAAGGAAGCCTCCGGGAAGCCCCTGGTGATACATGTTCATGCCACAGATTTTGACAGGAGTGGCGGTAAAGTAAACCCCGAGGTCTTTGCTATCGAAAAAAGAGGAATGGATGTTGCAGATAAAATCATCACAGTAAGTAATTTAACCCGGCAAACTGTAATTGATAAATATCATATCCCCGCAGAAAAAGTTATTACTGTTTACAATGCTGTAGAGCCGGTACCAGACGAAAAACAGCAGCGCAGATTAATTCCTGGTTCGGATGAGAAAATTGTCACTTTTCTTGGAAGAATTACACTCCAGAAGGGACCTGAATATTTTGTCGAGGCCGCACACAGAGTTCTTGAAAGAACTGGCAATGTTCGTTTCGTTATGGCGGGAAGCGGAGATATGATGGTGAAAATGATTAAGCTTGCTGCTTCGAAAAAAATTATGGACCGCTTTCATTTTACGGGCTTTTTAAAAGGCAAAAATGTAAACAAAATGCTTGAATATAGTGATGTATATATTATGCCATCGGTATCTGAACCTTTTGGTATATCTCCACTTGAAGCTATGCAGTCAAACGTACCGGTAATAATTTCCCACCAATCAGGGGTAGCTGAAATATTAACACATGCCATAAAGGTAAATTACTGGGATATCGATGCTATGGCCGACGCAATATACGGATTGCTGAAGTATCCGGCATTGCATAAAATGTTTTGCAATTATGGTAAAATAGAAGTTGACAACTTGAAATGGGAAAATTCTGCAAAACAGGTTTTAAATATTTATAATGATATAATTCAAAATTAAGCAAGTATATATTCTATGAAAACCATCTGTTTATATTTCCAGGTACACCAGCCTTTTCGCTTAAAGCGTTATCGTTTTTTTGATATTGGTAGCGATCATTACTATTACGATGATTATTCAAACGAGTCCATATTGAGAAAGGTTGCGGAGAAGTGTTATCTCCCAGCCAACAAACTTATCATGGATTTAATCAGAAAACATGAAGGAAAATTTAAAGTCAGTTTTTCCTTTTCTGGCATGGTGCTGGACCAGTTCGAATTATATGGCACTGATGTTCTTGAGTCCTTTAAGGAACTGGCAAAATCTGATTCAGTAGAAATACTGGCAGAAAGCCATGCACACTCACTTGCAGTATTTAAAAGTATTCCTGAATTCAAACGTCAGATAAAAATGCACGAGGATCTTCTGAACAAACACTTCGGGTTGAAACCCAGGGTTTTTAGAAATACTGAATTAATATATTCTGATGAAATAGGCAATGAAGTAGCAAAAATAGGATATGCGGGAATGCTTACAGAGGGAGCAAAGCATGTTCTGGGCTGGAAAAGTCCCAACCATCTTTATTGTAATGCTGTAAATCCAAAATTGAAGATTTTAACCAGGAACTTTAAGTTGAGTGACGATATTGCATTTCGATTTTCGAATAAGTCATGGAATGAATGGCCATTAACAGCTGAAAAATATGTGTCATGGCTGGAGAATATCCCGGAAGATGAAGAAATTGTAAACCTGTTTATGGACTATGAAACTTTCGGAGAACATCAATGGGAAGAAACAGGGATATTTTCGTTTCTGGAAAACTTTGTGAATATAGTGGAAAAAAACTCTGATCTTGGTTTTGGAACACCTTCTGATGTAATCAAACAAAACCAGGTAATTGCTCCAATTCATGTTCCTAACCCTATTTCATGGGCAGATGAAGAAAAAGACCTTACAGCCTGGCTGGGAAATGAATTACAGGAAGAGGCTTTCAATAAGCTTTATTCTTTGGAAGAGCTTGTAATAAAAATTGATAATGAAGATATTAAAAGAGACTGGACCTATCTTCAGGCAAGTGATCATTTTTATTATATGTGTACAAAGTTTTTTTCAGATGGTGAGGTTCATGCATATTTTAGTCCTTTTGATTCTCCTTATGATGCTTTTATCAATTATATGAATATCCTTAGTGATTTTATATTGCGTATAAAAGCATTATCACCAACCAAGACTAAAGAAACTGAAGATTTAAACATACTTATCTCTGCCAGAGAAAAAGAAATAAAGAAATTAAAAACCCAAATAGAACGCCTGAAGAAAAGCGAAGAAACCACTACTCCAAAAAGACCTGAACCTAAAACCGTGACTACCAGTTCCAGGTCAGCCCGGAAAGTACGTTCAAAAGGGTCGATTAAGCCTAAAGCAACTGCACGCAAGCAGAGCAGAACACAACAAAAAAGGTCTAAATAAGCGTTTCTAAACAATCAAGTATTCTTTTATTACATAAGCCGCAGGCTTATTAAACATCTGTATTTAAACATATGACAAACAATATAAAGAAACCCCATGTTTTATTTGAAACAAGCTGGGAAATATGCAACAAGGTAGGTGGCATTCATACCGTTGTTGCAACCAAAGTTGAATCTTTAATAAAGCAATCCGATTTAAAATATATACTTATTGGTCCGGATGTATGGCGGGATGAAGGTCAAAATCCTGAATTTGAACCCGATCCTGATTTATTCAAAGAATGGAGAGAACAATTTCAGAACAAAGCTTTTTCTGTAAAAACCGGCAGGTGGAATATTCCGGGAAAACCCATTGTTCTGCTAATTGATTTTTATCCGCTAATTGCAAGAAAAGATGAAGTTTTCAGTAAATACTGGGAAGATTATAAACTTGACTCCATCAACGGACAGTGGGATTATATTGAACCGGCTCTTTTTGGTACAGCAGCCGGAGAAGTAATCGAGGATCTTTGTCTGTTTTATGAAGAATTTCAGCAGGGTGCTGTAGCCCATTTTCATGAATGGATGACCGGTACAGGTATTCTTTATCTAAAAAAGAACGCACCATATATTGGAACGGTTTTTACTACTCATGCCACATCTCTTGGAAGATCATTGGCGGGAAACGGGAAACCTCTTTACAGTAAGTTAAAAGAATACGCTCCGCTACGTATGGCTAAAGAGTTAGGGATTACTTCAAAGCAGTCACTTGAAAGCCTGTCTGCCTTAAATGCAGATGCTTTTTCAACAGTAAGCGAAATTACAGCTCTTGAGTGTTCTTATTTCCTGGGAAAGAAACCCGACCTGGTAACTCCAAATGGATTTGAAGATTCTTTTGTTCCAAAAGATGAACAATTTATACAAAAAAGAGAATCGGCAAGAAAAAAACTTTTTCAAATTGCCAGAGCTATGGGGCATTCAATTTCTGAAGATGCTCTGCTGGTTGCCACAAGTGGCCGCTATGAATTTAAAAATAAGGGAATTGACATATTTCTGGAAGCATTAAAAAATATTGAAAATAAAAATCCTAAAAAACAGATTTTGGCTTTTATTCTTGTTCCTGCTGGAATTTCCGGTCCGAGATTAGAACTCATAGGGCAGGATGCAAACAGGGATAATGAGCAGAATGATGGATTAAGATATACCACACATTACCTGACCGATGCAGGAAATGATCCCGTTCTGAACTATTGCAGGAATATAGGCCTTTCTGTAAATAATGAAAGTAAAGTAAAGCTCCTGTTTGTTCCTTCATATCTGAATGGAAACGATGGCATATTTAATATTCCTTACTATGATCTGCTAATTGGTTTTGACCTGACAGTTTTTCCAAGCTATTATGAGCCCTGGGGATACACTCCAATGGAAAGCCTTGCATTTTATATACCAACTATTACAAGCACACTGGCGGGTTTTGGGAAATGGGTTAATGACTTAATTACAGATAAGGGAAATGGAATAAAGGTTCTGGAGCGTGATGATACAAACTTTGATCAGGCTGTAGAAGTATTATCATCTGATATGTTAAATTTCAGTTACCTGTCAGATGAAGAGATGAAAGCAGCCAGAACTAAAGCCTTTGAAATTTCAAGGACTGCTCTTTGGAAAGAATTGGTACAAAGATATTTCGAGATCTATGATATTGCACTTCGCAGCTCCGGGGAAAGATATGAAAACTATGACTGGCCCCAGGCAGGTGAAATCTCCTATGTTCCACCCACTCCTGGTGGCGTGAGCAAGCCTGTTTGGAGAAAATTATTTGTTGAATCAAATGTTCCTGAAAATTTATCTTTCCTGAAAGAATTATCAAAAAATTTGTGGTGGTCGTGGAATATTGAAGCAACTGAGTTATGGGAACAGGTTGATTCAGGCCTATGGAATGAATGCAAGCAAAATCCAATAGAACTTCTTGAAAAAGTAAACTACAAAAGACTGCTTGTGTTAAGTAAAGACAATGATTTTATCAAAAATCTGAAAGATATTGAAAAGGAATTTCACTCTTATATAAGCCCCTCTGAGAAGAAAGGTCCCCAAATAGCATATTTCAGTATGGAATATGGCTTTCATGACAGTCTTAAGATATATTCCGGGGGACTGGGGATCCTTGCAGGGGATTTTCTAAAAGAAGCCAGCGATTCAAATGTTTCAATTGTTGCTGTTGGCCTGCTTTACAGGTTTGGTTATTTTAAACAGGTGCTAACTCTAAATGGAGAACAAACCGTAGTGTATAATCCCGAACAGTTTTCAAAGATACCAGCATTTCCTGTTCTTGATGAAAATTCTAACTGGCTTACTGTATCCATTGCGTTCCCGGGCAGGAATCTTACTGCATATTTATGGAAAGTTCAGATTGGGCGTGTTAGCTTATTCCTTTTAGATACAGATCACAAAGAAAACCAACACCAGGATAGAAGCATAAGCCATAATCTTTATGGCGGAGACCTTGAAAACAGGATTAAGCAGGAATTATTGCTGGGCATTGGAGGAATAAGGGCATTGAAAAAACTAAATATTCAACCCGATATTTATCATAGTAATGAGGGACACTCTGCATTCATTGGTTTAGAGCGCCTATGGAACCTGATCAAAGAGCAAAATCTGAATTATGATGAAGCTCTTGAAGTTGTCCGTTCTTCCACCCTTTTCACCACCCATACACCCGTTCCTGCAGGCCACGACATGTTTCCCGAAGATATGTTAAGAACCTATATGGGTCATTATCCCGAGAGATTGGGTATCAACTGGGATACACTTATCTCCCTTGGAAGGTCTGCAAATTCAAATCTACATGACAAGTTCAATATGAGTTTCCTGGCAGCTAAGCTGTCTCTTTGTATCAACGGGGTTAGTAAATTGCATGGACAGGTAAGCAGGGATTTGTTTATGGATCTCTGGCCTGGATTTCTTATAAATGAATCCCCTATTGGTTATGTAACAAATGGCGTACATTATAAAACCTGGACTGCCCCGGAATGGATTGAACTCTATGAGAGAATTTTGAAAAAACCCTGGGGAAAAAGCCCTGCACCCAAATCAGAATGGGTTAAAATCCTGGATGTTGAGGATAAGGAAATCTGGG
>DAOWNN010000169.1 GCA_030642585.1 Bacteroidota bacterium
ATTTCAGCCAAAGAGCTGAAAGGCAAAATGAAGGATAAAAATGTTATCATTGTATCCACAAGAACACTTTCAGATTATCAACAGGTTCACCTTCCGGGTGCTGTAAATGTTTGGCACCTCGACTTATATACCGATCCGATAACAAATGGCTACATAAAATCTCCTGAAGAACTGGCCAAGATATTTGGTAGTAAGGGGATAAGCGAAACCAAAACCATT
Source organism: Bacteroidota bacterium (assembly GCA_030642585.1). Classification (GTDB taxonomy): domain Bacteria; phylum Bacteroidota; class Bacteroidia; order Bacteroidales; family VadinHA17; genus JAYEGO01. The sequence goes on from DAOWNN010000169.1 coordinate 220, forward strand.
GTTTTGTATGATGCGGGTTCCGGGAAAAATTCAGGACGACTTTACTGGATACTAAAATACCTGGGAGCCAAAGATGTTCGTATACTGGATGGTCAGATGAAGGCGTGGAGAGCCCAACGGGGTGCGGTAACCAAGGCCCCTGCTAAAGTTGAAGCAGTTACCTTTACACCCAGTGTTCAAAAAGCAGTTCTTGTAAGTACTGCTCAAGTGAGTGCAGCAAAGGGGAAATCAGGGACAGTAGTCATTGATGTTCGTTCACCGGAAGAGTATAATGGCACCGATGAAACTGATATTCGGAAAGGCCATATACCCGGGGCAGTAAATCTGGAATTCAGTAATGTATTAACAGATGCGGCTACCTTTAAAAGCCCGGAAGAACTTAAAAAGATATTTACGGCAAAGGGAATCACTACAGATAAAGAGATTATTCTTTATTGTAAAACCAGCGTAAGAGCAGGAATAGTTTATTTTGCCTTAACCGACATGCTTGGTTACAAAAATGTTAAAGTATATGACAAGGCCTTTATTGGCTGGCAGTCAGCTTCTGCCAATCAGGTGGTTAAATAAATCAAGCTGTTTTGTTAGAAAAGGTGAGATGAAAGTCTCGCCTTTTCTTTATTATAAGTAGCCTGGCCCATTGGAAATGCCAGGTATTTTGAGGGAGATTCATAAACAGCATAATTGCCTGTTTAACAATGACATATGATTAGTTATAATTATATAAATACACGATAATGTACTGAAGCATCAATAATCGGAGTAATAATAAAACATTATGGACTAAAGTCCAACAGATACGTATTTTGCTTAACCCCAGCCTTAAGGCTGGGGTTAGTTAACAAGTAGTATAATAGGGCTTTAGCCCAACAGTTTAATTGTTAAGGCAAAAAAAAGCAAACACCCTTATTTGTATTTGCCCATTTCAATATTTTGGCTCTATTCCTGAAATTCCCTTTTGAAGTATCCTTTGAAATTCGTCTGACATGTTGATGCCTTTTAATATCTAAGGGGTTCTCTTTCCTTAACCTAAACCTCAATTTTAGCCTTTTTCTACTACCATTCAGGCATTTTGCATTCAGGACTTAAATGTTCAACAAGCCATTGAAAATCATCAAGACTTTGCATCATGATCTTTGAATTTTCGGCATGGCAGTTGAGGCAGCTCCCTACTGTAAGAATACTTTTTTGTTCCTTCATGCTAAAAGGTCTGAAGTTATCCCGGGTAGACATATTACCTTCCTCTTCTCTCAAAAAGCCAATCCATGCATCTTCTGGCAAACGGTCGTATTTGTTTAACTGATACCTGGGGATGAAACTCCATCTGCGGGTATTTAAATCAAAATTCAACTTTCCTTCACCATACCCCAGAGCAACAGGGTCATTATGGCATGATTTGCAACTTCTTCCTTCTGCTTGAATAGTATGAGCTTCAGCAGGAGCAAATAAACGGAGAAAACGATAAGCCCCCGGATCTGGCCTTTTGTTATAAGCACTTTTGTCAAGTGTCATAATCATTCCCGGGACTGCAGTTTTAATTTTTCTTTCAGAAACTTCTTTCCCATTAGAAAAATATTCTACTCCCAGGCTGGGAGGAATAGCCAGGTATTTTCCGGCATATTCAATCCAGGACCCCCTGGTAAATTTGTTTGCATAGATATCATATCCAGGTGTATGCGACTCATAATCTGTATGACATCCCAGGCAACGTGGAGCCCAGGAGGTATGACATGCGCTACAGCTAAGATCATCATGAGCATTTCCTCTTGTACAAACATCTGCAGGAGCAAGAACAGGATGAATTTTCCCCGAGATCTTTCCAAATAATTTTACTGAGTCATGTTTATTGATAAAGGTATTTACAATTGGTCTTCCTGTTTTTTTAGTTGTTAAATACCGGAGAATTCCTTCGGTAACAGGACGGAGTTCGAGGATTTTCCTGTTTTCTGAATCAAAAATATCAGGGCTGATGGTTTGGACAGGCTCAACGAGATGGCAGTCTTCACAGCTTACCTGGACCTGATCTTCCTTGTGTGCATATATTTCGCCATCCCCCATTAATTCGTAGGAATTATGACAATCAATACATGCAAGGCCTTTTCTGTGGTGTATATCGTCTTCCACAAATGTAAAAACCCTCTGATCTTCAAGAACCCGCCAGGCAGGGGTGTTCAGACTATCGTGTTCATCAAGTAGTGTTTCATGCCAGCCCTCATAGCTTGTAGAGATCCTGCCAGATCTGCTATGACAGCCAAAGCAATGATCATCGCTTACCCTAATTGACAGAGCCGGATGATGGGTGAATTGAAAATCGCTTTTTGAACCAGATAAATGATACTCTGTATGTGCGAGAAAAGCATTATTTGAATAGTTTAAATGGCATGCATTGCATCCTCCTCCACGGGATAGCTGTGTGATAGGACCGGTTTCGATTTTTGAATTTCCCAGGTGACAAGAGGCACAAAGATCCCGAAGATGATTATCGGCAGCTGTTTGTTTTAAATCGTGAACATGACTGATATCAGACAGGCTGTTGGTTTCTCCGAAGACATACCGGTCAACTGTGACCATCCCACTCAGGGTTGACATCAGGGAGGATTTTATTCGTTGTGGAATATCAGGATGGCAATTTGTAGTACCACAACTCCTGGCTGCATCAATATTATTTCCCGGAATGAGGATCATATTTTTATGGGCCTGTTTTTTATTGAGTGTAAATGAATTACCTCCATGGCAGGAAACGCAACCAATGGCTGCCGGGTTATGAGCAGGTGAAAATCCTTTCATTCCTGAATGGCAAATTAAACACGCTTCCTCTCTGCTTAATACAACAGGGATTTCACTCAGATCCAGACTGTCATTATTAGAATACAATTCCATAAAAACAGGATTGAATGGTGTATGTATCTGAATACTATAACTATCATCCCATGGCCAGATCCAATTCCAGTTTTCTCCTCTGAAAAAATTCCCAATCAATGTTAGAAAAAGGTAAACGTAAAAAGAATATAGAAGAGTTTTTTTCAGTATAAATCCAGGTTTGGATTTTATAGAAGGTAAGAAATAAATAAGTACTAAGATACCAAAGATCAATAGAAGAGACACTCCGGGGCGACTTAGCCAATGGAGAATTTCTTGTAATCCAAGAAAATACCATGGCCCTTTCATAATGGGGTCGAGATTATTGTGAAGGGGTGCCTGAAAGACAATGGAAAGAAGAGAAAAAAGAATCAATGAGATAATGAAAGTTCTCAGTTTTCCCCAAATGGTATGGGCATGTTCAAGAATAATAATGGCAAGAAAAATGCTTGTTGTGGCTAAATGGTGTACATAAATGATCTGGAAGTCATTTTCAGGACCGAGCACACTGTAGGATACAATATCTCCGAATATGGGAATAGAAGAAAGAAGGGTTTCCAGGATCCTGCGAGCCTGGAGGCTGTCGGCATCAGCTTTTAGAATAAATCCGGAGAGCATAACCCAGAATACAAAAAGCAGGGATAAAACCAGCCTGAACCAAACTCCTGGTTTTGGTTTAATCTTTTTTGAACTTCCGAGGTAATCCCAAACATGAAGAATGATAAATATTAGAAAAAACTGGGCACTCCAGTAATGCAAATTCCTGAAAAAACTGGCCCATGGATTCGCGATTAATAGTTTTCCTATAGAAGAATAGGGCTCATGAATATCATAAGGAACTGCCAGGAAAATACCAGAAAAAACACAGACAAGAAAAAACCCTATTGACATCATCCCATAGGAGTCAAAAAAGATAATTTTTTTTATTTTTTCCCAGCTGCTTAAAATCATTTATGATAAATGAATAATTAATCTTTTATTTTCTGAATCAATGCTGTGACTTATTTTTTGAAGTGGTTTTCCGGCAGGACCCTTTACGCAGGATCCTTCGATATCAAATGCAGACCCATGACATGGACAAATAAACTGGTTATTTTCAAATTTGTTAATTTTGCATCCCAGGTGTGTACACCGGGAAGACAGGATAGTGAATTCACCAGACTCTTTGATTATGATTATCTGGTCTTCAAAATGAACTCCAGCTGATAAATCAAGTGGGTAGATTAGCTCTTTATTTCCTGCCTGAATTTTTTTATGCCTTTGGATAGAAGCAATCCAGGTATAGAAAAATGGAAACATCAAAATGCCTCCAAGGGTTCTAAAGAATCTATGTCTGGATATTTTTTTATTTGCCTGCATTTCTGAAAATTCATATCAAAATTAGCAAATTTAATTACTCAAACGAGATGATAAATGTTAGGATACAAGTAAGGGCGTTTTTAGAAAAAAAAATCTTAATAAATTTCCGGATTATTAGAGTGATAAATCCCATAATACCACAAGTAATAATTAGTCTAAATAAATCTCAATGTCTATATATTAATGTTTACAAAATGCTGTTTTACTCTTGTTTTGATTTTGTTCATTCATTAAATAGAGGTAAGTATCAGAAGAACAGGAGAATGTGTTGTTTTTTTCAGAAAATTGCAATAATGTTTCCGGTTAAATGCAAAACAGTTTTTATTAAGTAGTCTTAATATAAATTAAGAATCTAAGACACACATAATTAGATAAATAAGAATATTGTATCTGATATTATTTTATTTTTTATGTACATTATTCTGTTTTTCTATACTTTCAACTTTCACTTACAATTATTTAGATAGTTCTACAGAAACATATACAGCAATTTAGATATGTTGGTTTGCTGAAAAAAATCGCATGAATGATGATTAGTGAGTCATTTTCTCAGGAATACGATTAGATATTACCGTTTAGTGATTAAAAGAAAAATAGAAAATAGATGAAAACAAGAAGGGATTTTATTAAAATCTCCGCAGTTGGAACCGGAGGCCTTGCGATAGGGTTAAGTTCTATAAAGATTGCCCATGCGAATGAGGGAGGGGGTTTATTCAAAAAGTTTGAAGAGAAACCGGTTGTTCAAAATCGTTATCCTACTTATTGTGAGATTTGTTTCTGGAAATGTGCTGCATGGACCTATACTGATCAGAAAGGTGAACTTGTTAAAATTATTGGGAATGATGATGATCCGCATTGCAATGGACGGCTTTGTCCACGGGGAACGGGAGGGGTTGGGATGTATAATGATGAGGACCGCTTAAAAACTCCTTTAATGAGGAAAGAGGTAAATGGCAAGCAGGTTTTTGAAGAGGTAAGCTGGGATGAGGCCCTGGATTACATTGCTGAAAAAATGCAGGTAATTGCAAAAGAATACGGTCCGGAATGTGTGGCTTTATTCTCTCATGGATCCGGCGGAAAATATTTTGGTCATTTGTTAAAGGCATTCGGATCGGA
>DAOWNN010000241.1 GCA_030642585.1 Bacteroidota bacterium
AAGCCAGGGCTTATTGATTATCTGGATGTTATTAAAAGCTATGGTTTTTCTTACATCGAACTCACGTTATTATAGTCTTCACCTCATGGCTTCACTTGATTTGCCTACTTCATAAAAACATGAAAACGTATGCTTCGGAATGCCATGTAAAACAGAATGATACAGAACGTTTACTACGTAGTATACTACGTAGTAAAAAAGTATAATAAAGCTCTCCTCCCGGCTAAATGCTATTTTGACAGGCTGGTTCGTTAATCGATCCGGAGGATCGATCTACTGTAAAAACAGTCAACTTTTATCATGAACTTTCAAAATTCTCCCGAAAAATTGAAAATCTTCGATTTTTATAATTTTTCGAGGATCCTCGAAAATCTAATCCCGCAAAGCGGGAAAGATTTTCGGGACATTCTTCCATCCGTGCATTCGTCTTCCTTTAGTGCATCAGTGGCTGCTCTCTTTCATTCCGTCATTCCAACATTCCATTCTTCTAGCAATTTGGCAATATATACGAAAAAGTAGAAGATTAATGTTAAATGAATGACAAAATAGAGGGTGTGTTGAATAAAAGTTAATAAAAAATCAGTTTCCTTGATAAAAAACATGGGGGTGTCATATAAAAAGTACTATTTTTGATCAATTATTAAAAAACTAGTTAAAATGGCAGAATTAAGATTTAAAGCACTGGAAGAAGTTTTTAGGCGTCAACCAAAGATTGTTAAATTACCTTCTAATGAGGTTACTGATTTCTTTGGTCAAAAAGCATTTGACAGGCCCAAGATGGAAAAATTTCTTAATAAAGAGGCTTTTCAAAGTGTAATGACTGCCATTAGTGAGGGATTATCAATTGACAGGAAAATGGCTGACCAGATTGCAATTGGAATGAAAGCCTGGGCTGTTGGGATGGGTGCAACACATTATACACATTGGTTTCACCCTCTTACGGATGGAACTGCTGAGAAGCATGATGGCTTTATTGAATTCGGAGAGCTCGGTAATATGATTGAAAATTTTTCAGGGAAATTGTTAGTTCAACAGGAGCCTGATGCCTCAAGTTTTCCCAGCGGAGGTTTGAGAAATACATTTGAAGCCCGGGGATATACTGCATGGGACGTTTCCTCACCTGCATTTATTGTAGATACTACTTTATGTATTCCAACTGTATTTGTTTCGTATACTGGTGAAGCCCTGGATTATAAGGCTCCGTTATTAAAGGCCTTAAGTGTGATTGACCTTGCTGCTGTGGATGTTTGCCGGTATTTTGATAAGAGTGTTTCAAGAGTACAGGCCAACCTGGGTTGGGAGCAGGAATATTTTTTAATAGATGATGCATTGTATAATGCCCGACCTGATATCATACTAACAGGAAGAACCCTTATGGGGCATGGATCATCAAAGGATCAGCAATTAGACGATCATTATTTTGGATCCATTCCGGAAAGAGCCGGTGCTTTTATGAAAGATTTTGAGATAGAAGCATATAAGCTTGGTATTCCGGTTAAAACCAGGCACAATGAAGTGGCTCCAAACCAGTTTGAATGTGCTCCGATCTTTGAAGAAGTAAACCTTGCAAATGACCATAACCAGCTGATTATGGACCTCATGAAGAGGATTGCCCGACATCACAATTTTCGGGTACTCTTTCATGAAAAACCATTTGCCGGTATTAATGGTTCAGGGAAACACAACAACTGGTCTCTTCAAACCAATACAGGTGTCAACCTGTTGTCCCCGGGGAAAAATCCAAAAGGTAACCTGCAGTTTTTAACCTTTCTGGTTAATGTTGTAAAAGCAGTGCATGATAGCCAGGACCTGATCAGGGCGAGCATCCTTACAGCCGGAAATTCGCATAGATTGGGAGCAAATGAAGCCCCCCCATCAATAATCTCTGTTTTTCTGGGTTCTCAGCTAAGTTCCACCCTTGATGAAATTGTCGAGAAAGTAAGTAACGGCAAGATGACTCCTGATGAAAAGACCGAATTGAAATTGGGAATTGGCAAAATACCTGAAATTTTACTTGATAATACAGACAGGAATCGTACTTCCCCATTTGCATTTACAGGAAATAGGTTTGAATTCAGAGCTGTAGGTTCTTCTGCAAATTGTGCTACCGCTATGATTGCTTTGAATGTAGCAGTGGCTGATCAATTGATTCAGTTTAAGAAAGAAGTAGATTCCTTGATCGAAGAAAATGTGAAAAAGGATGAAGCCATATTCCAAATATTGAAAAAATATATACTGGCATCTGAAAAAATCAGGTTCGAAGGAGATGGATATAGTGAGGAATGGAAAAAAGAAGCAGAAAAAAGAGGCCTTTCAAACATCAACTCTGTTCCAGCCTCTATTTCTAAATATCTTGAAGAATCAGCAAAAAGAGTACTGATAGGAAATGAAATTTATAAGGAAAAAGAACTGATTGGTCGTGTGGATGTGGAATATGAAAAGTTCACTAAGAAAATTCAGATTGAAGCCAGGGTTCTTGGCGATTTGGTAATTAATCACATAATACCAACTGCCCTTAGTTATCAAAATAAGCTGATTCAAAATGTTCAGGGGATGAAAGAAATTTTTCCGGCAAGTGTATATGAGGAACTTGCAGGTTCCAGGATTGAATTAATTAAAGAAATGTCTTCAGCGGTAAGCATTATTAAGGAACATGTAAAGGAAATGATTGAGGAAAGAAGAATTGCTAATAAAATTACAGATGAAAGGAAAAAGGCTTTTGAATATGATTCTAAAGTATTGCCATACTTTGAAAAAATAAGATACCAGATTGATAAATTGGAACTTACCGTAGACAATGAGATATGGCCTTTGCCGAAATACAGGGAATTGCTTTTTACCAGTTGAATAGTTGACAAGTGAATAGTTATTTGCGTATTCTTCATTGTAACTGATTGAATTGTTGGCTTTAGACAATGTAATAGAATTCATGTAAACCTAAAAACACTTTACACTTAATGAACCTTAGTGTCTTGGAGCCTTGGTGGCAAAAAAAGATAGCCACTAAGGCACTAAGACTCCAAGAAACACCAAGAATATGAATTGTCAATTGAGGATGTTAACGCTCTGTACTACAAAGAAAACGAAAAAGTCCCGACTCCTTGGGATTAATCAGAAGAAAAACCTAGTCAGGTTGATGCGTATGACCTAAAGAGCTATCCCGAAAAGTCGCTTCCCGAAACAAGTTCGGGACAAGTTTGAGCTATGATACCCTTTCGGGTTTCAATGCTTCGAAGCCTTATTTCAATAACGAGAAAAAATAATTACTTTTAACCTTCGTTAGTTAACATACATCAATTAAGACCCAATGTCTTTGTTTTTTCTTTAAAAAAGAAAGAAATTAATATAGAAACAATGAATTACAAAAGGATTATTCTTTTTTCATTTTTGGCATTATTAGTCTCATCTTCCAATGGCTTCGGTCAGAAGAAAAAGCTTCAGAAAGCGGATGAAGCATTTGAAGCAGGTGAGTATTTTGATGCAATTGATCTTTATAAGGATGCTTATGCTGCTATACGGGAAAAACCCCTGAAAACGAAAGTGGTTTTTCAAATCGCAGAATGTTACAGGTATACCAATGCACCTGCAAAGGCTGAACTATGGTACAAAAAGGCTGTTGGACAGGATTATCCCGATCCTGTTTCTGTTTTGCATTATGCTGAATCTTTAAAGAAAAATGACAAGTATGAAGACGCAATTGCAGAATATAAAATTTATAAAGACCTTGTCCCTGATGATCCAAGAGGCATTGAGGGAATAACTTCCTGTGAATTGGCTCTTCAATGGATGGAGAATTCAGTTGGTTACGAGGTGCTTGATATGAAGTATTTTAATTCCAGGGATCGTGATTTCTCCCCAGCTTTTGTGCGCGATGATTATAAGGCTATCTATTTTACTTCTTCCAGAGATAATGCAACCGGCAACAAAACACACGGGGCTACAGGCCAGAGCTTTGCAGATATATTTGAGAGCAAATTAGATCGCAAAGGGAAATGGAGTATTCCTGTGAACCTGGATGAAAAAATTAATACTGAATTTGAGGAGGGAACCCCATCTCTTACAGGCGATTTTAACACTATGTATTTTACCCGTTGTGAAGTTAGTAAAAGAAAGAAGCTGGGTTGTAAGATCATGGTTTCAACCCGGACTCCTGATGGTTGGGAAAGGGCTCAGCCAATGGATATATTTTCTGACAGCCTTGTTGCTGCACATCCGGCTATTTCAAAAGACGGATTAACCCTCCTGTTTGTTTCTGACACAAAAGGGGGAAGTGGACTAAATGATATTTGGAAAGTGGAGCGATCAGATCAGGGTTCAGACTGGGGAGAACCTGAAAACCTTGGACC
>DAOWNN010000282.1 GCA_030642585.1 Bacteroidota bacterium
ACAAGAGAACAAGAAATTCTTAATTACCTGGAAGGAAAATCATCAGCAAGTGTAAAGGAATTAAATTCTATAATAAATCTAAAAAATTCACTTCCATTTATTTATAGTCTTCTAAACAAAAATTTCATCCAAATAGAAGAGAAGCTTAAGGCAAAGTACAAACCAAGGCTTGAAGCCTATGTAAAACTTACAGAAAAACTTCAAAACCCGGAATTGCTTGATGCTATTCTTGACAAATTGAAGAAAGCTCCAAAACAGAGTCAGGCTCTTGAAGGATTTATTTACTTCGCAAATGAGGCAGATGGAATTGGGTCTGAATTAAGAATGAACATGTTGATTGCCGACAGGCAAATTAGTAAATCAGCCCTGGAAGCACTGATAAGAAAGGAGATTCTCCAAAAAACTTACAAGGAAAGCTCAAGACTTCAATACCAAACCACTCAACTCAACGCCCTGAAAGAACTTAGCAGTGTACAGGGTAAAAAGCTTGAAGAAATTAATAAAATATTTAAAACAAACAATACAATTCTTTTTCATGGCGTAACATCAAGTGGAAAAACCGAGATCTATGCTCACTTAATTCATGAAGAGATCAAAAAGGGTAAGCAAGTATTGTATTTGCTCCCTGAAATCGGCTTGACAACGCAAATTATTTCCCGCTTAAAAAGGTATTTCGGAGGACAAATAGGTGTTTATCATTCTCAATACAATGATTCTGAAAGAGCTGAAATCTGGAAGAATCTGTTGGGAAAATCCACAGATGATGCTTATCAAATCATAGTCGGGGTTCGTTCTTCCGTCTTTCTTCCCTTTCAAAATCTTAGTTTGGTAATTATTGATGAGGAACATGAAACTTCCTACAAACAACACGATCCTGCACCCCGTTATCATGCCAGGGATGCAGCCTTGTATCTTGCCCACTTACACCAGGCTAAAACTCTTCTTGGCACAGCCACACCTTCGCTTGAATCTTATTATAATGTTGAAACCGGGAAATATGCTCTGGTAGAACTGAATGATCGTCATGGCAATGTAAAGCTGCCTCTTTCTTTACTTGCTAATACCAGGGATGCTTATCGAAAAAAAAGAATGGTTTCACACTTTACGCCGGAGCTTTATAATTCTATGTCAGAAGCTCTTTCTCAAAATGAACAAGTAATTCTATTTCAAAATCGCAGGGGATGGTCTCCTTATATACAATGTAATGAATGTGGATGGATTCCCAGGTGCAAACACTGTGATGTAAATCTCACATTTCATAAATACTCTAACGATCTGAATTGCCACTATTGTGGCTACTCCATTAGCTCTCCAAATTCTTGTCCGGAATGCGGGTCAACAAACATCAGAACACGTGGATTTGGCACGGAAAAAATAGAGGAAGAAACCCGTTTAGTCTTTCCTGAAGCAAAAGTAGCTCGTATGGATTTTGATACAACCCGATCAAAACGTGCATACCACAAAATCATTACAGATTTTGAAATGAGAAAAAGCGACATACTCATTGGAACTCAAATGATCTCTAAAGGACTCGATTTTGAGAATGTGAAACTTGTTGGGGTATTGAACGCAGACAACCTGCTCTTTTTTCCTGATTTCCGTGCCTACGAAAGGAGTTATCAGCTACTTACCCAGGTGAGTGGAAGAGCCGGAAGAAAATCGGAACAGGGAAAGGTTATCATTCAAACTTCAGATCCCGAGAATGAAGTACTTCAATGGGTTATCAAAGGAGCTTTTTCAGAAATGTACAAAAACCAGATGCTGGAAAGAAAGGCTTTCAAATACCCCCCCTATTACAAGCTCATAAAAATAACTCTCAAACATAAGGATCTGAATATTTTAAATAAAGGGGCAATATTCCTGGGAAATAAACTAAAACATGTATTTGGAAAAAGAGTACTCGGACCTGAATTTCCGTTGATCAGCAAAATTCATATGTGGCACCTGAAAAGCATTCTTATTAAAATTGAAAGAGATAGAAGTTATGCAAAGGCCAAAATAATACTGCAAACTGAAATCAACAAACTTGATAAAGAATTCAGGCAAATGCTGGTTGTGGTTGATGTTGATCCGCTATAAATTTGTATTATCATTCAACCCCTACAGACATATGCGTCAAATATGAAGATATCTGCCTGAAACTAACTCAACTGGTTGTTATTAATTATCTTATAGGTTTCCGTAAAAATTGATGTATAAGATAGAAAAAAAGGACGATGAATGTCAGGATTATAAGCAGCACCATGCTTTAGCTTGGTGTTGATAGGAAATATAATATTTGATAAGTCAGCTTTGAGCTGACTTTATATTATAATTAAGTACGCTAAAGCGCACTAAAAAAACTGTTTGCCAACATTTAACACCAAGCTAAAGCATGGTGCTTATTTTTTGCATCATTTTCACTATTTTTGTTTTATAATAAATACCTGTTAATAACATGAAAATTGAAGTTTCTAATGGAGAAATTGTCGATAAATTAACAATCCTTGAAATTAAACTGGAAAAAATTAAGGATGAAAAAAAACTGGAAAATATCAGATTTGAATATGAGGTTCTGAATAAATCTGCTGCTCAAATTCTTTCAAAAGAAGATCCTTTATATAAGCAGTTAAGAGAAGTTAATTCGAAGCTCTGGGATATTGAAGATCAATGCCGCGAATATGAAAGACAAAAAGATTTTGGGGAAGGATTTATATATACTGTTCGCCAGGTATATATAAACAATGATGAAAGATCGAGAATAAAAAAGAAAATAAACGAACAAACCGGATCCCAATTTGTTGAAGAAAAGTCATACGAGGATTATTAACAGACTAAAATAATAGGAACAGGTTTGCATCCTTTAACAATTATTGCAAGTTGGATGTTTAATATGCAGATAAACAGAAAATTAAGATTTACTTAGTGTAGCTTTGAGTCTTGGTGTTCTAGTGGGGAAAAAGAAAATTTGCCACCAAGTCTCCAAGACACAAAGAAAACACAAAGAAGTCAAAAATCGTTAATCAGCGTTTGGTATTCGATATTCAAAAAAGATAAATAAATTGGACCCGGCAAAAAACATACATAAACATCTCCTTGTATTCAGGTTTTCAGCAATGGGAGATGTTGCTCTTACAGTTCCTGCAATCAGGAGAGTGCTGGATGAAAATAATGACTTACAAATTACTTTAGTTACCGCTCCTCATTTTACTCCATTTTTTAATGGGATTCAAGGTCTCAATGTATTTCCAGCCAATTTTTATGGAAAATATAATGGCTTGAAAGGCCTGTTTCGACTCTATAAAGATATTTCCCGTTCACAGAAATTTGATGCTGTCATCGACCTGCATGGAGTGATCCGTTCTTATATTGTTTCACTATTATTCAGGCTATCTGGCACGAAAATTTTCAGAATAAATAAAGGAAGGAAGCAGAAAAAGGAATTTATTAAAAGTAAAATCAATAAAAAACTTCCGCACACTGTTGAAAGGTACCTGGAGGTTTTCAGAAAAGCCGGACTA
>DAOWNN010000308.1 GCA_030642585.1 Bacteroidota bacterium
ATCCGGGGGAAATCAAGAGCAATTTAATAGCACAACTTACAGCCCCGGTAAGATGGACGCAAACTATTATCAATATGATTGCTGACGGGACAAGCTCATTCACGGAAGTGGGCCCGGGGAAAGTTTTGCAGGGGCTGGTTAAGAAGGTGGACAGGGGAAGGGAAGTGGGGAGTGCAGGGGTTAAAGATTAAAGTGGTAAGTAAAGAACTTCCATGGTAGTTTTATTCAGAACCCCCTCCCGCTTGAAAAGAAAAAGGGGGAGAATCTTAAGTTTTTTTTAATCGAATTGTTGAATAAAAGAAAGCCACTGATGCACGGATTAAAAACGAATACACGGATGGAACTTTAGCCTTAACCTCACAAACAACTGTATGACTATTGAGTGACGTGAGCGAAGCGAAGGTATGACGAGTCCACAGGAACTATTTTTTCAAGATTATTCTTCCTCCTGGCTTGGTTTTAGGATTACTCCTTTGTTATTGCGGCCATCTATGCGAATGCTCAAATCTTTGGAGTAGATGACATGCCTTAAATGCTCGTCTTCATAAACCGCTTTGGTTTTATCAAGAAAATCCAGATCATAATAACCATCATTGATGAAAGGATTGATGGTGAAATACCCAACCCTGAATGAGGTAAGGTTCTGGAAAAAATGAGTACCCTGACTTGGGTCTATTCTGAAATTCTCAAGTCCGGATTCGATAATGACTTTTGCCTGTGATATATGAGGCCACTTGACCGGCACACCCAACCAGGGGTCCTGGGAACCCCAGCGACCCGGGCCAATCAAGACATAGTTTTTATTATCCTTTATAAACTGCTCATTCAGTTTTTCGAGATTTGCTGCAATTATTTTGGTTTTTGATGCATCAAAGCTGTCAGGTTTCACATAAATAATATCCCTGACCTCTGTAATATAGCCATTACCCATGGCAGAATCAGAAACAATAATTGCTTCTTCCTCCTTTACCTCCTCAAGGTCAGTCACTTCACCCTGTGGACTATCTACAATAGGTCTTATTTGTAGTGCCGTAAAATAGATGGGATTGTCTTCCCCGGTTTCCATATTTACTGCAAATTCAATTTCAACAGGATTGGTCATTTCCCTTTGTCCTATTTCCAGAAGTTCCATAATAATCCTGGCCAGGGGAAAAGACTTATGATTTAATATATGAGAAAAAGTGATGATTTTCTTTCCTTTAGTCATCATACCGTCCCTAATCATTTCATTTTCAAAGTCATAAGTTGAGGCAAGATATTTAAAAGACGGATTATCCTTTGCTTCATCAATAGGAAGTTTCCTGAGATTGATCCCATCGTCTACAGAGGGAACAAAACTTTCTGAAGCCAAATCGAGAGCATAAAATACTTTCTGTGTACTTTTCAGAGCCATATCAGGAGAGGAAAGTTGTAATATCTTTTTCGGATACCTGGGTGAAAATCTAAGGGAAAGACCTCCTTCCACAATCAATTTTCCCAGTCCCAGTCCCACCCTGGCAATTCCATCTTCGGCCTTTTCGCTTCCAATAGGATAGAAATTTATTGATCTGGCAACACCTGAAAATGTAGGATAATAAAGCCCTTTGTGGTCACTACCACATACCTCCTGAATAATGATTCCCATTTTTTCTTCATCAATCACATTTGAGGTAGCCGACATATATGATTTACTGGTTTTATAGTAAACAGAGGCATAGACCTCTTTAATTGCCTCGGAAAGAAATCTTACCATCTTTTTCTTATCCGCAACATTAGGAATCATATACGTGGAATAAATGCCAGCAAATGGCTGATAATGTGAATCTTCCAGCTTACTGGATGATCTTACTGCCACCGGCTTTGTCATAACAGCAATGATTGCATAAAGGTCCTGGTAAAGTGTACCTGGTAATTCAGCATTCAAAAAATGCTTATGGATCTCTTCATCAGGAAGATCAGATAGTCCTATCTCATAGAGATTATTACTCTCCATAAATTCATCAAAAATATCGGTGCAGATAACCACAGTTCTGGGAATAGTGATATACACTCCGGGATACTTATTAAAGATCCGGTTTTTCTTAATAACAGAATTCATGAAAGCAAGTCCCCGGGCCTTTCCTCCAATAGAACCATTGCCAATTCTGGAAAAGATGAGATATTCATCAAAATTTTCTTTATCAAATTTTGCTATCACTCCCCTTCCCTTCCCATATCTGAAACTGGAAATTGCCGAATACAGGAATTGACGAACATCATTCAAGGAATTAAAATCATCATTCCTAATATATTTAAACATTTGAGCCAGAGGGAATAAAGCCCTGGCATTCAGCCAGTTTGAAAAATGATTTCTACTGGTGTGATATTCGAGCGTTTCATCAGGAATGGTCATCAATTTATGTTGAAATTCCTGAAGATTCACAGCCCTGGCAATTTCTTTCATGGTATTAGGATCACGAAAGAGAAATGGTCCGAATGCAAGGTTTTTAATCAGGAAATTTCTCAGCTCAAAAGACAGGGTTTTGGAAACCTTATTGATAAAACCGGCATCCAATTCTCCAGCAAGTTTCTCATTTTCAAGATCGGAAGATTGAATAAGTACAGGCATATGTTTATCAGTATCCCGAACCATCTTACAAAATCTAATACCGGCCTGTTTCTCCACTTTCCCATTTCTTTTGAAGCTAACATCAGAGATAACACCCAGCATATTGTCTCTATATTTCTTAAACAGGGCTACTGCTTCTTCATAATTTGTAGCAAGCAATATTTTTGGTCGCCCTCTCATTCTCAACATCATCTGATGTTCATTTAATGCCTCACGCTGGAACTCCTGAGACTGTTTCAGGATGATCTTATATAAATTTGGCAGGTATGATGAGATATAATGAATGGAGTCCTCTACCAATAATATAGTTTGCACACCAATCTCATTGACATCATAATCGGCATTCCTTTTATCTTCAATA
>DAOWNN010000312.1 GCA_030642585.1 Bacteroidota bacterium
AATGCACTATAAATATTCACCCATAAAACTAAAAACAAATAAGCAATAGATCCTATAATTATTGACAACAATCTCATTCGTTTCCCGAATTTTTTCGGATTTGAATCGTTGATTTGGTATATCTGATACATTTTTATCTGTCTAATTGTAAAATTTCTGCAGCTAACTCTATTAATTGAATACTATTAATAAAAATGTAATGGGGCAATTCAAAGTTACCTTCCGGAAGGCAGATTTTTATTGATATATAAAACCCTACATCCTGAATATTCCATATTTTGTATCGGGGAAAGGTTTGTTTTGAGACATTGCTATTCCCAGGGCTATTATTTTTCGTGTATCCACCGGATCAATGATACCATCATCCCAAATTCGTGATGTACTGTAATAAATCGATCCTTCCTCTTCGTATTTGCTTAAAATTTCGTCTTTTAACTTTTTACGATCTGCAGCTTTCATTTTCTCCCCCCTTGCAGCCAGTTGGTCTTCCTTTACCTGGATCAATACATCAGATGCCTGTTCTCCTCCCATAACAGAAATACGTGCATTAGGCCACATAAATAAAAGTCTGGGGTCATATGCTCTTCCTGCCATTGCATAGTTACCTGCACCAAAAGAACCACCGAATATAACAGTGAATTTGGGTACATTGGCATTGGCCACAGCATGTACAAATTTTGCTCCATCCTTTGCTATTCCTCCATGTTCATATTGCTTACCAACAATAAAGCCCGTAATATTCTGGAGAAAAAGAATGGGAATATTTCTGTGTGTACATAGTTCAATAAAGTGAGCACCTTTTAGAGCGGTTTCAGAAAACAAAACTCCATTATTTGCCAGTATCCCTATTGGAAAACCCATAATGTTAGCGAACCCGGTAACCATGGTTGGAGCATACCTTGCCTTGAACTCATGAAAATAGCTTCCATCTACCATCCTGGCAATAATTTCTCTTGAATCAACAGGTTTTCGTAAATCAATGGGTGCAATTCCATAGAGCTCTTCAGGATCATAAAAAGGCTCTTCCACAGGAGAGAGTTTGAGTTTTTGTTTTTCCTTGAATTCAAGGTTTTCAAAGATATTTCTGCAAATTTGAATTGCGTGGATATCATTTTCGGCAAGATGATCAGCCACCCCTGAAACAGAAGTATGAACATTTGCACCACCTAATTCTTCAGGGCTAACCACTTCACCTGTTGCAGCTTTAACCAGGGGGGGGCCTCCAATAAAAATAGTTCCCTGTCCTTTCACGATAATAGTTTCATCACTCATAGCCGGCACATATGCACCTCCTGCGGTGCAGGAACCCATTACTACGGCTATTTGTGGAATTCCCAATGCAGAAAGCCGGGCCTGGTTGTAGAAAAACCTTCCAAAATTATCGCGATCGGCAAATACTTCAGCCTGTTCCGGCAGGAAGATCCCTCCGGAATCTACCATATAAACACAGGGCAAATGATTCTCAAGAGCAATTTGCTGAGCCCGAAGATGTTTCTTTATTGTCTCTTTTACATAGGTCCCGCCTTTTACAGTAGCATCATTAGCAATAATCAGGGTTTCCTGTCCGTGAACCACTCCAATTCCTGTAATTATCCCCGCTGATGGAAACTGGTTGTTATACTCTCCAAAAGCAGCCAAAGGAGATAATTCCATGAAAGGAGTATTTGGATCAAGAAGCAAATCTATACGCTCACGAGCCAACAGTTTACCTCTGTCCTTGTGTCGTAAAACAGCCTTTTCAGGGCCTCCCTTATGCACTTGCTCAAGGGTAGACCTGTATTTATTAAATATTTCAAGGAAATTTTTCTTATTCTCCCTGAATTCGGGAGACGAAGTGTTTATCTTTGATTCAATTCTAAACAAAATGATGGGTTTTTGATTTTAGCTATTTATCCTGTTTGGAAAAATTCCAACTATTAAACTTATGCAAATTTTTTGATTATTTTAGTACAGGCAATCTAAAGAAAATTAATTATATGAACTATCCAAAGAAAGTAAGCATAGGAGACATAACTGTCAGAGACGGATTTCAGCATGAAGAAAAATTCATTCCTACCGAAGCAAAGCTTTGGGTAGCTGAACAACTCCTCCTTGCAGGATTCAAGCATATTGAAGTAAGCAATTTTGGAAATCCAAAGGGGATGCCTCAATTTAAGGATGCTGATGAACTGTTTATGAAATTAAGAAACAGCAAGTTGGTCAAAGACCTGTTGAAGGATGTTTCTTTAACAGCTATTACCATTCGTGAAAGAGCTATTGAAAGAGCAATCAATGCACACAAAGAAGGATACGGACCGGACAGGATACTTTTAATGGTTTCCACTTCCGAGTCTCATCATAGAATTAATTCAGGGCTTAATCTTGCTGATTACTGGAAAATGTGTGAGGAATGGGTTCCCAAAGCGAGAGAAGCAGGCTTAAAAGTCAATGGTACCGTAAGCACAATATGGGGATGCCCAATTGAGGGCCCTACCGAGATGAAAGAAGCCATTAAATTTGCAAGCAGGTGGCTTGAAATAGGAGCCAACGATGTGGAACATGCCGATCATGACGGATCGGCTTCTCCCGACAGGGTGTTTAAATACTACTCTGAGCTTCTTGATCATTTTGGAAGTCCCGATAAGCATATAGTTCATTTTCATACAACCAGGGGCTGGGGCCTGGCAAATGTATTGGCTGCTCTTCAGGCCGGAATGACTAATTACGAAGCTTGCATGGGAGGAATCGGGGGCCAGCCTGCAAACTTTGTAGATGGAGTTCCGGTAAGTGGTACAGGATCTTACTACTACAAAGATCCCGGTTATGTGGGATTATGTTCAACCGAAGA
>DAOWNN010000136.1 GCA_030642585.1 Bacteroidota bacterium
GTTACAAATTGATTAGTATAATAAAAGTTCTCTTCCAGGCAGGAAGCCAGGGCTTATTGATTATCTGGATGTTATTAAAAGCTATGGTTTTTTTACATCGAACTCACGTTATTTATACTATAAAGAAGCCACTGTTATTATTAGTATTATTTTTTATATTTATACATCCAATTAATTATACAACTTGTAAGTTTTTGAATTTAACCCATCCAAAAAAACAAAATGAAAAAAAAAGCATTTTTTACAGGCCTCCTGTTTTTTGTTTTCCTGGCATTAGGAATGCAAACAATGGGACAGCAAACAGTTGAATTATCTGAAGAGCAGTTTCATCAAAAGGGATATTATGTGAGGGTAGGAGCTGCCCCAACTTTTGGATATTCTGATTTTGAAGATTCCTTTGAATATTCTGAATATGGGTTTTTCTTTAATTTGCGCGCAGGGTATCGTTTTTCAAATAAAATTGGTGCACACGCTATTTTTTCCTGGATGCTTGCAGAAGGGAAAACAGACAACACCGCTTATGATGTAGACAAGTTTAACATGATCGGAGTGGGGGGTGGATTTACCTTTTATTTTGGAAAGGGATACAGTTACATCATTCCTGAAATTATGGCCAATGAAATCAGCACAACCATAAATGATGTAGACTGGAATTCTACTATTGGGCTGGGAATGAATTTGTATGCTGGGCATGATATAAACCTCGGGAAAGGCCTGGGCCTGGGTATTATGGGATTTATACATTATAGCACTGTAAATCTGGAACTTTCTGGTCCTGATGATTTGCTGGGGGTAACAAACTTTTACTATGGAGCAGAAATTTCTCTTCGCTTTGGCAAGTAGGTTCATTATTCAATGTATTTAATTCATCCGGGGATAAAAAAAAATATTAAATTTGTGGGATTCAAAATACTTGTAAAACTTTTAGTAAATGGCAAACAATAACGGAATAATTGCACAAATAATTGGACCTGTTGTGGATGTTAGTTTTGAAGGGGAAGAAATGGTACTTCCAGATATTATGGATGCTCTTCAGATTAAAAGAGAGGATGGCTCAATTATTGTTCTTGAATGTCAGCAACATATAGGTGAGAATACTGTGAGAACTATTGCAATGGACTCAACAGACGGGCTTCAAAGGGGAACAGAGGTTATTGCCACAGGAAGCCCGATTATGATGCCCGTAGGAGAGCAAATACGAGGTCGGCTTATGAATGTGATTGGAGATGCAATTGATGGTATTGGTACGCTTGACCGGAAAAAGGGTTACCCTATTCACAGTAAACCACCTAAATTTGAGGATCTTACTACAGAAAAAGAAGTTCTGTTTACAGGGATTAAAGTAATTGATTTAATAGAGCCCTATTCAAAAGGGGGGAAAATCGGACTTTTTGGAGGAGCCGGTGTTGGGAAAACCGTGGTGATTCTGGAGCTTATCAACAATGTTGCAAAAGCTTACACCGGACTTTCTGTATTTGCCGGTGTTGGTGAAAGAACAAGGGAAGGAAATGACCTTTTAAGAGAAATGCTCGAAGCAGGAGTAATTGATTATGGTGAAGAATTTCTTAAAGATATGGAAGCCGGGGGATGGGACCTGAGTAAAGTGGATATGAAAAAGCTTAAAGAATCCAAACTGGCGCTTGTTTTTGGTCAGATGAATGAACCTCCGGGAGCAAGGGCCAGAGTTGCTCTTTCAGGACTTTCGATAGCTGAGTATTTCAGGGATGGTGAAGGAGAAGGGAAGAGTCGTGATATACTTTTCTTTATGGATAATATTTTCCGTTTTACTCAAGCTGGCTCTGAAGTTTCTGCCCTTTTGGGACGTATGCCATCTGCTGTAGGATACCAGCCCACTCTTGCTACAGAGATGGGCGAAATGCAGGAGCGTATCACTTCCACAAAGCATGGATCAATTACTTCAGTGCAGGCAGTTTATGTGCCGGCCGATGACCTTACCGATCCGGCACCGGCAACCACTTTTGCACACCTTGATGCGACAACAGTATTGAGCAGGAAAATAGCAGAACTGGGAATATATCCGGCAGTGGATCCCCTGGATTCAACATCGCGGATATTAGAACCAAATATTGTTGGCAAACAACATTATGATACCGCCCAGCGAGTTAAAGAAATTTTGCAGAGATATAAGGAGCTTGCCGATATTATTGCAATTTTGGGTATGGATGAGCTCTCAGAGGAAGATAAACTGGTGGTTCAAAGAGCCAGGAGAGTAGAACGCTTCCTTTCTCAGCCATTCCATGTGGCAGAACAATTTACAGGAATACCGGGGAAATGGGTGCCCATTGAAGATACAATAAAGGGCTTTAATATGATCATGGATGGTGAAGTGGATGAATATCCTGAAGGGGCTTTTCATATGGTTGGTACTATTGAAGAAGCTATTGAAAAAGGAAAGAAAATGCTTGCAGAAACAGGGAGTTGATAATTTTCCCTGGGCTTAAATAATTTAGGGCTTACAAAAATATGTTTCTTGAAATAATTACACCTGAAAAAACAGTTTATACGGGAGAAATAAAATTAATCCGTGTTCCCGGGAGTGATGGTTCTTTTGAGGTTCTTTCAGACCATGCCCCAATCATATCCACTCTTCAAAAAGGAGATATTAAAATAGTGACAAAAGATGATAAGGAAAATCATTTTGAGATAAACGGAGGCGTAATTGAAGTAAAAGAAAATAAGATTATTGTACTTGGAGAATTTATTTAATATGAAACATTTCCTGCTTATAACTTTTTTATTTGCTATACCTGTATTATCTATTGGGCAAAAGCAAATTTCTTTTCTTTCAGAAGATAGTCTTAGTATTACAGCTGATATTTATGAGCAGGATGTGGATTTCCCCTATGTGGTATTTTTTCACCAGGCCGGTTCTTCAAGAGGGGAATACAGGGAAATTGCTCCCAGATTTCTAAAAATGGGATATAACGCTTTGGTGGTCGACCTCAGGTCGGGAAAAGAAAGCAATTATATTCAAAACCAAACTGCAGAAAAGGCAAATGATTTAAACCTGGCCAGGGAAATGACAGATGCCCGGCAGGATGTTCATGCTGCCATTCATTATGCTCAAAAGCTTAGAAACTACCAGCCAGTAATTGTTTTTGGTAGTTCTTATTCAGCTTCTCTGGTTTTAGAAGAAGCTGCCAGTGACAGCCTGATTAGTGCGGTAATTGCTTTTAGTCCGGGAGAGTATTTTAGGGGACATTCGGTAAAGGATTCTATTGCAGGATTAAGTATCCCCTATTTTGTGTCGGGAAGTCAGCCTGAAAAGGACTATATCTATGAACTTTTGTCAAAAACCAATGCACCCGGAGGTATAATTTTTATTCCTGAAACCGGGCCTGGAAAACATGGAGCCAGCTCTCTTTGGTCAAGTAATGAAAACTCTTCTGAATATTGGCTTGCACTGGTAATGTTTATTCGCTCTCTGGGAAATAAATAGTACCGGGTTTCGGGTTTAGAGTTAGCTTAAAGTTCCAGTTTTCAAATCTCAAACTCCCAAAAACAAAGAACAAAAAAAATAGCGCATTTCCACCAAAGTGTTACTTTTAGCCCTGTATAATCGTCAAAAACTGCCTGGTACTAAAATATTCCACGCGAAGCCCATCAATAAGCACATTAACTGCAAGCCTTCGCATATATTAATAGGTAATTTATAACTGTATTTTCTACATTTTTACCCTTACATGCCAGATCTTTCAGTAACAAACATAATCAGTTAATATATAATATGAATACAGAAGAATTTAAAAAACAGGCCCACGAATTTGTAGATTGGATGGCAGAATATTTTGAGTCGGTTGAAAAATTTCCGGTGAAAGCAAAGGTAAACCCGGGAGAAATACTGGAAAAGCTTCCATTGAATCCACCGGCAGAAGCAGAAAGCATGGATGAGATATTTCGAGATTTCAGGCAAATTATCTTACCCGGAATGACCCATTGGCAAAGTCCGAATTTCTTTGCCTATTTTCCGGCAAATTCCAGCTATCCATCCGTGCTTGCCGAAATGCTTACCGCAACATTGGGGGCGCAGTGTATGATTTGGGAAACATCTCCTGCAGCTGCTGAACTGGAAGAAAGAGTAATGAACTGGCTTATTCAAATGATGGGCCTTCCACAGCAATTTGAAGGCGTTATACAAGATACCGCCTCTACAGCAACACTTACGGCATTCCTTACAGCCAGGGAAAAAGCATCACAATTTCAGATCAATGAAACTGGCTTTGAGGGGAATGAAAAATTCAGGATCTACTGCTCCACCGAAACCCATTCTTCCATTGAAAAAGCAGTAAAAATTGCTGGCTTTGGAAAAAGTAGTCTTGTTAAGATTGGCGTAGATGAAGAATTTAAGATGATCCCGGGTTTATTAAAGGAAGCCATAATCAGCGACCTCAAACAGGGTTTTAGACCCTTATGTATTGTTGCTACCATTGGTACAACCTCAACCACTGCTATTGACCCCCTGGAAGAAATAGCTCAAATAAGTTCTGAATATAAAATCTGGCTTCATGTGGATGCTGCTCTGGCTGGATCTGCCCTGATCTTACCTGAATTTCGCTGGATGATAAATGGTATTGAA
This sequence comes from Bacteroidota bacterium, assembly GCA_030642585.1. Lineage (GTDB taxonomy): Bacteria > Bacteroidota > Bacteroidia > Bacteroidales > VadinHA17 > JAYEGO01. The sequence continues at coordinate 4,598 of DAOWNN010000136.1, forward strand.
AAGGTGGATAGTTTTGTGTTTAATCCTCACAAATGGCTATTTACTAATTTCGATTGTTCAGCATATTTCGTGCGCGACGCAGAATTACTAATAAAAACACTTGAAATTTTACCCGAATATTTAAAAACCAACTCCAGGGGACAGGTAAATGATTACCGTGACTGGGGAATTCCTCTCGGAAGAAGATTCAGGGCCCTGAAACTGTGGTTTGTAATTCGGAATTTCGGACAGAATGGTTTACAGGAGAAGCTCCGCTATCATTTACAGCTAAGCCAACAATTAAAAGAGACTATCAATGAATCAGATGATTTTGAAATTATGGCTCCCGTGCCTCTTAATACCATTTGTTTCAGGTATAATCCATCAGGTATAAATGATGCTGCACAATTAGATAAAATGAACGAAACCCTGATGCACAAGCTGAATGATTCAGGAAAAGTTTATTTTACCCATACCCGCCTGAATGGAAATTATGCGATCAGGTTTGTAATTGGACAAACCAATGTTACCGAAAAACATATTAATAATGCCTGGGATCTGATACAGGAGTTTTCACAAGGAATATAAATTGCCGCATAGCGGTTTAGGTATTGAAGCTTACGATTCCCTTTTTGCCCGCTTTTATGTTAATTATGGATGAATTCAATCTGGAGGATTTAAGCATAAGGCTTAAGAAGCATGAAGATCCTGACAGGGCCTTTCAGATGAAAAAATACACGAAAGACCGCTACCCATTTTTTGGTATTCAGGCAAATCCTGGCCCTTAAAGACTCAAAAGAGTTTTTTATAAGAAAAGCAATTGGTTGGGCCCTTCGTGAATACTCAAAAACCAACCCCGATTGGGTTATAGAATTTATTGATAAAACGACAATGTCGGGATTAAGCACAAGAGAAGCATTGAAAAGAATAAATGGATGAACTATGAAGCTTAAGTCAAATCCAAATTACTTAAGCTTATTTTGTGACTAGATATTCTTAGCCTCGTAAGGAAGAATGACTGTACTGGGGTGGCAAGAAAAGAATAGCCACACCAAGAAAACACCAGGAATTTGGATTGATGATTAAAGATCGTGTCACTTTCCTGTTTTGTGCACGACATGAATGCCATAAACGCACATCCTTGATAATCAGCGGTTTATCTTTTAATAATTTGAATATTGGGTGACCAATTACACAAAACAGGAAATAGAAAATAAGCGGTAGAATATTGCCTTGTCATAGCATTCGCCTATTGCGGTCAGGCATTGCCATATTCCTGTATTAAGCATTGTTCTCTGACCGCCGATCTGTATGGCAAATCTAACCCCGGGTTGCACCCACTTAAGCAGTCATCCTTAAGAAAAGTCATTGTGAATATATTATGTTCAAGTTTGTATTATGGCTGGTTACTCCAAACCGTGAGCTTACCCGGGGCTATGATATTTAAGCCCTACAGGCTTATTATCCAGCTAAATACAATTTTAATTAAAAGCCCTGAAGGGGCATCATATAATAGGTGTGCATGGCATGCCCCATGACTATAGGGTGAAAGTCCCGAATGCGCCCGATAAGGGGAAGCATTAGCGAAA
>DAOWNN010000130.1 GCA_030642585.1 Bacteroidota bacterium
AAGTATGGGTCGTTCGTGACAGCAATGACACTCTAAAGAATGGTTATATATGGGTTGATAATTACTATCGTCCATACAACATGATTTATGACGCTGGTGATTTTTATCTTGCAATCCCACCGAAACAAACTACAATCTACGATCCGGGTTTTAAAGGAGCCTTCATATCCCAGGTAGATTGGATCGATATTTTTCTAAATCCTGATGCTCTGTCGGCTCAGATTATTGATCCGGCTGCATATACAATTATTTCCGATACCATTTATCAAGGAAAGATTTGCACTAAACTTGTTATAGAATTCCGAAACGAGAAAAAGAAAGAACTCAAAAAATACACTTATGTTATAGACCAAGAAAGTCTTGTTCCTTTATGGGCAAGGCTGGAATCCAAAAGCAGAGATCTTGTTTTTTACGATGAATTATTATTTGCTGACTATGAATTTGATAATGTTGACCTGGAAAAATTAAAAGAAAGGCAAAAAAAGGTATTATCGGAGAACCCTATTGGACGTGAAGAATCTAATTCTGAAGTTTCCAGGCTTGAGAGCATGCTCCACACAGGCGATAAAGCTCCGCTTTTTTCAGGTAATTTTTATCCCGGCGATGAAGATTTTAAGCTTGCCGATTATATTGGAAAGAATGTTATAATTGTTGATTTTTGGTACACCCATTGTCCTCCTTGTGTAAAAGCAATGCCCGCTTTGTCAGACCTCTATACTAAATATAAAGATAGGGGATTGAAAATATTTGGACTTAATTCGGTTGACAATCAGCCTCATAGTCTAGATTATTTTAAAACTTTCCTGGGAAAAAGGCAAATTAGCTATGATATTATCCTTACAAATTCGGATGTTGACATTATGTATAAAATAAATGGTTATCCGACAATGTATGTTGTTGATAAAGATGGTAAAATAGCATTTGTTGAAGTCGGTTTTGATGAGGAAAAATTAAATGCTTTAATAGAAATAATAGAAGAGCTTACTAAATAAGGGGCTTGATGATTTTTAGATTGCTAATTAAGGATTATGACACCTTACAGTTATATTCTACCCAAATATTTGGAGTAAGTCATTGCAAGGGTCCGGTAAAGGAAGTGTGCAAATTTGGTGTATGGGATATACATGATCACCATCCATACTAAAACGAGATGAACAAAATAAAGATGATAAGCATATGACCAGTTCTGGAACCTGGCAATTTCGACTATTAAACCAGAAACTGTTAGAAGAGACAATGATATAATAAATAACCAATCGGAATAATTACTGTTAGCTCTCATTTCTTTATCAATAATCCTCTGCCAGATCATAATGCTACATCCTAACAAAAGAAATAAGCCAGCAATATTCCCTAAAATCTTCACAGGATTCCAGAATCCCATTGGATACTCAAAAAACAATGTCGCCAGAATGGCATAAAATGTTACTGCCAATAACAGAACGAATCCCCAGAAAACCATAAAATGAGCCCAAAAACGATATCGGTTAGCGGTACAGGTCCGGAAATCTTTATGTGTAAGGATTGTATATAAAACTGAAAAAAAACCTGGGAGCAAAGTCCCATCAGGTTTTGTCACTGTTGCTGAATGCTTAAGATTTTCCCAATATTGTTTCAACCCTATTACAAATCCCGAAAAAGAAGCCAATACCAGTAGTAAAAAGGAAATGTTCAGTAATCCATGGGGGAAAAATTTTGAGTACATAACCGGGCCTTCAGGAATTTTTAAAGTTCCAGCCAGTAAAAGAATTACCGATATTACAAGAACCGGAAAACCAATAATCAATGGTAAAAAAGCAGGTTTTTGCATTATTTTACCAACAAAACGTGGTCTTGCATAATGCTGATAACAATAGTTGCGAATTGAAGCAATAACATCGCCAGGTCTAATATCACGCGGACAGGTAGCTGAACAATCTCCACATTGATGACATAACCAGATATCAGGATCTCCAAGCAATTTTTCTTTTAATCCCCAGCTTGCCCAGATCATTTCTTTTCGGGGAAAGGGATTGTTTTTTGGTGACAGATCGCATACTGCAGTACAATTCCCGCATTGCATACAGGTAGTAAGGGCTGAACCACAATCTTTTTTAAGATGTTTAATAAAATCAATATCAGGTTCTATAAAACTCATAAATTTTGAATCCTGTTTACTTCTTACTCATCGCTTATTTTCTTCCCTTTTATCTTTATACTTTGATCTTTCATCCTTATTCATGCTCTTATCTATTTCACTTCACAACTCAACCCTTCCAGGTTCTCCCTGCGGTCGTACCCTGAAAGGTTTTATCTCTTACATATCCTTAAACGGATTGGGCCCAATTTCTTCTATTGTTTCCAAATAATCATTTATCATTTCCGGAATTCTATTAAATTCATTTATTTCAATAAATTCAGTCCTGATTCTTTCAGGTTCAAGCATCATGGTTTGTAATGTTTCCTGTATATTTTCCCCGCGTGTTTCAGTTAGCTCACTGCCATGTATGAAGTGGCATTGATAATCATCTCCTGGCTTACATCCAATCTGAAGAATACCATCAAAGCCTTGCGACAAGGCATCGGAGATCCATACTTTATTTACCGAACCTATGCAACGAACAGGTATGATTCTTAAATATGCACTATATTGTAAACGGTTTATACCGGCCATATCAAAGGCAGGGTAAGCATCATTTTCACAAACAAATGCCAGAATCCTTGGTTTCTCCTCAAACTCATCTGGAATATGAACCGCCTTGATCATGGATGAAACAGCATTGATTGAAAAATCTTTAAAACTGATAATTCGTTCCGGACACGAACCCATGCAAATTCCACAGCTACGGCAACGGGATGGATTCGGTAAAGGTGTTCCTTTTTCAGTTTCGTCATACGCTCCAAAGGGACATTCCTCGGTGCACCGTTTACAATCAGTACATCTTTGCATATAGAGTTCAGGACTGCTAATGTCTCCTGAACGCGGATGAACCGATTCTCCGCGTTTAGTGCTTTCAATACATTGAATAGCTTTTAAAGCCGCCCCGGTAGCATCTTCAATACATGCAGATATAGTGCCAGGAGCCCTTATCGCACCTGCAGCATATATACCAGTCCTCCGGGTTTCATAAGGGAAACAGATAAAATGTGAATCAGGGAAATCATATTTAAGCCCTGGGAGACCCTTCCCCTGCCTGTATGATAAATTAAGATCTTCACTATTTCGGGGAGTCATGCCGGTTGCCAGGACCACCAGGTCAACTTTTATATTTATTACATCATCAATCAGAGTATCCTTAACGGTAACAAGCAACTGATTATTTTCTTTTGAGATTTCCGATACTGTTCCTTTAGTCAGGAATACTTGTTCGTCTTTTTGGATCTCTTTATAGAAATATTCAAGTTTGCCGGGCATTCTCATATCCTTGTACACTACAAACACCTTTGTTTCTGCACTGAAATTGCGGATATACTTTGCCTGTTTCAATGAAGTGGCACAACAAAATGCGGAACAATAAGGGAGATGTTTTTCGTCTCTCGATCCGGCACATTGTATAAACAGAGCACTTTTTACAGCCTGCCCATTTGAAGGCCGTGCAATTTTACCACTTTTTGCCATTTCTTCCAGCTCAACATTGGTGATAACATCTGTATAAATATTATAGCCAAATTCTTTTAAATTTGCAGCATTATATGGTTTCCATCCTGTTGCCAGAATTATGGAAGCCACCTTATATTCTATTATGGAATTGTTTGATAAAATAGAAGCAGAAAACTCACCAGGCTGTCCTGAAATTTTCTTGATTTCGGAAGAGGTAAGCAGGGTAATATTTTCAAAATTCTGAAGCTCTTTAATCTTTTCATGGATAATGGGATCTTGTAAAGCGGTAAACGGATCTGAATACGGAACCTGTTTCAGAAGCCTGGAAGACCATCCGCCAGCCTGTGCTTCCTTTTCAACAATTACAACACGGTATCCGGCTTTTGCACTTTCAATTGCTGAAGTAATCCCGGAAATTCCTCCACCTACCACCAGGATATCAGAATTTAAAGCTGAAGAAATAAAGGGTTCTGGTTGCTCAATAACAAGGGCCTTTGCAATTCCCATTCTGAGATAATCTTCAGCAAGCATTTGGGTATCTTCTTCATTAGGCGGATTACACCAGATTACCTGTTCCCTTAAATTTACGCGCTCAATAATTACAGAAGGATCAAAGGAAAATTCAGCAGTTTTTACGCGTGGGGAACAGGCAGCTATCACAATAGAATTTAATTCCTTGTTAATAATGTCACTGTGAATTATTTCACACCCCTCTTTTTGGCATAAAAAAGAATGTGCTCTGGAAATTGAAATATCATTGTTCTCTGAAGCTACAGACTGTAAGGCGTCAATATCCAGGCATTGGCCAATGCCACAACCTGAACACAGATACACACCAATTTTTCTTACCTCTTTATTCATTACTATTTAGCTGATTGTATTGCCTTTAAAGCAATACCCGTTGCATCTTTAAGGGATGCTGAAACTTCCTGTGGATTTTTATTACATCCGGCAGCATATATACCGGGTTCAAGTTTTTCAGATGAAACAAAACCTGATTCGTCTGTTGAAATTTGTTCTAAAGGAGAAATATTTGGCACCATCCCTGCGGCCAGTATCACAAGATCAGCTACTGCTGAAATTTTTATACCCGACAAAATATCTTCAGCCTCACAGATCATATTTCCTGTTTCTTTTTCTTCCATGATCTTGCCTACTTTTCCTTTTATTAACTCTATCCGGGGATTGTCCATTATCCGGTTCAGGAAATCTTCATGTCTGCCCATCAGGCGTAAATCAATATAAAATATCTTAACATTAGCTTCGGGATCTTTCTCGGTCAGATACAAAGCCTGCTTTAAAGAAACGGAACAGCAAACTCCTGAACAATAAGGCAGATAAGATTCATCACGTGAGCCTGCACACTGAACAAAAACAATGTTTTTGGGAGCTTCACCATTCGAAGGCCTTACTATTTTTCCCTTATTCGGACCATTTGGTGATGCCATTCTTTCCATCATCAGGTTGGTAATGATATCAGGGAATACACCAAATTTCAGTTCTTGTATCTGTGAAACATCAAAAAGCTCCCACCCTGTTGCAAAAACAATTGAACCGGATTTTAATTCAATAACTTCAGGAGATTGCTCGAAATTTATAGCATCATATTTACATACTTCCAGGCATTTCCCGCATTCATCTTTCAGGCATACATTTTCATCGATTACATATTTATGGGGAAAAGCCATTTCATGAGGGAGGAATATTGCCCTGGATTTATCCAGTCCCAGGTTAAAGTCGTTTTCTCTTTCTACCGGACACACTTCCACACAATCACCACAAGCTGTACATTGATGATTGACATATTCAGGTTTCATTTCCAGGGTAACATTAAAGTTTCCTTCAGAACCTGAAATTTTTGTAACTGTTGTAGATGTAAGGATTTGGATTCTGGGATTTTGTCTGATCCGGCGAAAGTTAATTTCAAGGCCACACCATGGAGGACAAAGTTTTGGAAAGTATTGATTCATCATAGACACCTTACCACCAAGATATGGTCCTTGCTCTATCAAAACAACTCTATAACCCACTTCAGCAGCTTCAAGGGCAGTGGTAATTCCAGATATCCCACCTCCAATTACCAGAATCCCCTTGCCAAGACCTTCTGATTTATCTGTAATGCTGTTCCTCCTATTAATAACCATTGTTCATATTTTCCAACGCCTTAATATACAAACGTTTAAATGAATGATGAACAAGGATTAACGAATTTCGAAGTTTTCATTAAACATGATTATTCCTAAAATCTAAAATCGGTGTTCCTTGTTCGATATTTAAAAAATGAGATTATATATTTAATTTGAAGTTAAAAATTTCATACCTAAACCCCTGGTCATATGGGTCTGTCACTAAAGGCTATGTTATGGTCATCCTGAACTTGTTTCAGGATCTATAATAGGTGACTGTCAACATAATAAGATTCTGAAATAAATTCAGAATGACATGGCTTTGCACTTTTGATACAGCCCCACATAGCCTTTTTCTATCTGTTTTCGTTAATGCAGCACTCAAATTAGCAAAGTTAATTCCATAATCAAATCATGATTCCTTAAACCTATACTCATGTCCCCCTTGAGGGGGAACTAAAGGGGGTGGAATTAGTTGTTTGTAATATCCTTAATACATCTCTCAATTTTCAGGATCACTTGATCTATCCGATTCAAAACCTCTTCATCCCTGAATCGTAACACATGAAAACCGGCCTCCTCTAAATTCCTCTGTTTTACTTATCTTTTTCAATTACCTCCTCATCCAGATGAGTAACTCCATCTACCTCAATCACCAAACATAACTTTCTTCCCCATATCTATTAATATTTAATGTTAGTCTAAATCAACAAGATCAAT
>DAOWNN010000279.1 GCA_030642585.1 Bacteroidota bacterium
GCTTGTCGAAGTCCAAGTTAGAGCTGCCAAGGTCTGCAGTACCTCAAAGCCTTGAGATTAAATTTCTTACCGTGCCATTTGTTCCAGGAACTCCGCTTTGCCATATTCCTGGTCTTCTTTATGTTTCAGATTCAGGTAGAGGAGAACTCCAAAAATTGGAAAAAATGGCAGCAGAAGTGCATTGCTGATACTCGACAAGATTAATTGAAGTGGGTTCAACATGGTGCCTGTAATCTCTTCCGCATTATAGCTTTCCGGGTTTGACATTAAATCCATAAAGTCAGAAGCAAAAGGGATCATTGTCAAAGCACCAAGAACAAGTGATATAACTATATAAATAAGAATTACCACTACCACAAAACCAAGGGTTTTCCAGAAGTCGGAGTGAACCATCTTAAAACTTCTTGAAATTGCTTCAATGGGGTTTAACTTTTCAATTATCACGATTGGACTTAAGGGAAAAAATACAGTTCCAAAATATAAGGCTGCAAACAGGGCCCCAATAACAAGGGCAAGTATTCCCAGAAAGGTCCCGAAAATCATTATGATACCACTGATGATAGTGGCCCCCAGCAATGGGAAAAAGTATTTGCTCATAGACTCTAAAAACATGGTAAAGTGTCCCTTCTCCAGATTTTCTGATGAATTCAGGATAAGGTAGGTAAGGAACAGTCCAATAATTGTGTAAATGATGAGTGAAGTTGCAAGAATAAGGGAAATATTTTTTAAGGCCCTGCCCAGGTTTTCAGGATTTTCAGTAAGTGCGGAAACATCCTGGAGATAAGGCCCCATCAAGTAGGAATTGATTGTCTGTAGAAGTAACATTGCCAGGAAACTGTAAAAAAAGAACCATGCAAAGTTTTTCCGGTATAGTTCCCAACCATATTGAAAAAAATGATCAAGGTTCATTTCACGATAGTATGGATGCTCTTTATAATTTATCATTTTCGTCTCTGTCTTAAGTATGTATTGTGATTTTGAAATTTTTTGCCAGACAAATGTAAGGATTTATTTCATTATCTTTAATCTGAAAATAGTATGATGTCTGTGTTTGTATGGCTTCTTTTCAAAATAATTGTTTATTCACTTATATTCGTTTTGCTATGTTAAAATCCTTAAGGTTTTTCAGCTTGATACTAGGTGTTTTGCTAAGCTGGGGGGGACTTTCATTTTCCCTGTATTCTCAGGAGAATCAGGACTTGCTTGCAAAAATGTTGTTTGATAAAAATCTTTCTATTCTACCCGGGAATACCAGTTCAATTACTAAAGCTGAAGTTTATAACTCTGAAATCCATGAATTTTCTGAAGGGCGAAACGGGTTTGCTCTTAATTTATCTGCAGGGGCGAAAAACAGATTTCCGGTAATGTTACCGGTGAAAGTGCCTGCAATGAATTCATTCACCGTTCTTTTATGGGTCAATACGGAGAAGGATGCAAACCTAAAAAATGTGATTGCTTCAAACAGGGAAAGTGAAGCTGAAGCTAAGTGGGGATGGACAATTTCTACTCAGTCTAATGGATCGTGGAGGTGGTCTGTTTCAGATGGAGAAAGGGGATTTGAATACAGTCCAACCATTCCAAGGCAAACTATTAATGATGGGAACTGGCACCAGATTGCTTTTTCTGTGAATCGCAAGAAACAAAAAGCACGATTGTATTTCGATGGGATTAATGTGGCGATATATCATATTGGTGAAATTGAAGACATCACTGAAGGAAAATCGGTTATAATTGGATCTGGTGCAAGAGAAGGAAAGTCTGAAATGTATAGTTTCAATGGCAAGATAGATGAATTTGCACTCTGGGCCAGAGAACTATCAGATGAGGAGATCAGGGATAATTTTAAAGCTTATCCTATACAGGAAATACCGGCCTCACCTGTAAATCAACTGAAAGTGATGGCCTGGAATATCTGGCATGGGGGAAGGGAGCATGGAAACGAAGTGGGTGTACAAAGAGTAATAGATGTGATAAGAGAAGCTGACCCTGATGTAATTGCCATGATTGAAACCTATGGGTCAGGGCCGGCTATAGCTGATGCTCTCGGGTATCATTTGTACCTGCGATCCTCCAATTTATCCATATTGAGCAGGTATCCCTTTGGAGAAACAATAGACATTTACAAAGCTTTCAATTGTGGAGGAATTCATATTGTACTTGAGGAAGGTAAAGAAGTGGCGATAGTGAATACCTGGTTAAATTACCTTCCTGATTTTAGTGATGAAATGGGACTCGATAATTTACCAGCCGATGTGATCTATGAAAATGAAGGAGAAACACGCTACGCTGAAATTAAGGAAATACTGGATGAGCTGCAAAATGCTATGAGAAAAAGTAAAAATGTTCCGATTATTTTGGCTGGCGACTTTAATTCTCCCTCACATCTTGATTTCACAAAAAAACTGGCTGATATGCACTGGGATTATCAAATAGAATGGCCAGTAACCGTAGAGATTGAAGCTAATGGTTTCTTTGATTCCTTTCGGGAGATACATCCTGACCCTAATTTGGATTATGGTGGGACTCAGCCTTCAAATAATTTTGATACCTTTCATTTTCGAATTGACTATATTTTTTATAGGGGAAAAAATTTAAAACCTGTTTCATCAGAAGTAATTTCTGTACATCCTGTAAAATTCCCTTCAGATCATAATGCTGTTATTACAATATTTGAGATAAATGTAAACTCACGATAATTTTTTAATTATGAAATTAAATGGCTTTAAAGCTTTGACAAACCTGGTTTTTATTGCAATTGTCCTTTCCATATTTGGTTCCTGTAAGCATCAGGGAGAAGAGAATAATGCACTGGTACGACCAAATATTATCTTTATTATGTCAGATGACCATGCCTACCAGGCATTAAGTTGTTACGATGGTTCATTGAACCAGACACCCAATATTGACCGTCTCGCAAAAGAAGGCTTGATTTTCATGAACAGCTTTGTTTGTAACTCAATATGCGCACCAAGCAGGGCGAGTTTATTGACAGGGAAGTTTAGTCATATGAATGGACAGTTCGACAACCGGATCCGTTTTGATAGCAGTCAGCTTACATTTCCCAGATTATTACAGGAATCAGGTTATGAAACAGCTATTATTGGAAAGTGGCATTTGAAAAGTCAGCCAACAGGTTTTGATTACTGGAATGTGCTTCCTGGTCAGGGCCATTATTATAATCCCGATTTTATAAGGATGGGAAAGCGGGAGAGGGTGGAAGGCTATGTAACAAACCTTATTACTGATTTCTCGTTGGAGTGGCTGGAAATAAGGAATAAGGAAAAGCCATTCTGCCTGATGGTCCATCATAAGGCGCCACATCGCACATGGATGCCTGATTCTACTCACTTCTCACTTTATGAACCGGAGAATTTTCCTCTTCCCTCAAATTATTTTGATGATTATAAAGGGAGGTTGGCAGCAGGTGAGCAAAAAATGAGTGTGATTGAAGATATGGACCTGGTTTATGATTTAAAGATGTTCGATGAGGAAGGTGAAATACCATCCAGATACAGAAATTGGTATCTGCCTATGCTGGACCGGATGAATGAAGGTCAGAGAAAAGCCTGGGACAGGGAATATAATGAGAAAACAAAAGCTTTTAAGAATGCAGATCTGAA
>DAOWNN010000124.1 GCA_030642585.1 Bacteroidota bacterium
AATGACTTTCCAACTAAATTCAATCTTCATGTATCTGCCAAGATGGAATTTAATCCGCAAACAAATTTAAATGCGAATTTCAGTTCCTACCAGGGAGGAAAGCTTGATTGGTTGGCTATAGATGATGGAACAAGAAGCATTCCCGAAGCGGCCGATGGACAAATTCCACCCAGGTTCAACAATGATCCTCTCCTCGATGATATCACAAAATCATTCAACAAGATCATGGAGCCCGAATCCATGAAAAGCTTCCTGAATCAGAGTTATTCCATTGCGCTTGGTGACAGGCTTCCCATAGGTTTAAAAACACTGGGCTACAATCTCGCTATGTCTTATTCAAATGAATATGACTATTTTGATGATGGAATTATTGGAAGATATAAACTTGCTGATCCCGACGACGAAACTCTGACATCTCAATTAAGATTAGAAACAGACATTAAGGGAGTTCAGAATGTTTTATGGTCAGTTCTTGGAAATGTGAACTTAAAATTAAATGAATCCCATAAGATTGGTCTCTTGGCTTTGCATAATCAGAGTGGAATTAACACAGCAAGATACCAGGAAGGAGAAAAATTTTCGGATGAGGCTGGTTTATTTTATCAAACACGCACTTTACAGTTTATACAAAGGGGCTTGAGTTCAGTACAATTTCATGGAGAACATTATTTTGAATCTATTAATAAGCTCAAGCTAGACTGGCTAAGTTCTTTTACCTATTCTACTCAAAAAGAACCAGACCTCCGTTATTTTACCAACAGCTATAGGATTGTAAATGGAAATCGCTTATATGAAGTCGAACCTTCCCTTTACCCTGTTCCTACAAGATACTATAGGGATATGAAAGAATATAATATTGATAATAAGCTGCACTTTTCAATGCCTTTTAGTTTTAGAGGCAATAATTCCAAAATTAAGTTTGGAGGTTCCTGGGTCATCAAAGACCGTGAATTTACAGAAAGAAAAATCAGCTTCCGGGAAAACACAAATACCTACTCCGGAGATATTTCACAATACCTTGATGACTCAAACATCAATGCTGCACAAGGAAAACTACATGCTTCCAACTCTATAAGTTCAGATGACCGAAACAGCTATAATGGATTTCAAAGTGTCATGGGAGCTTATATTTCAGGAGATATTCAAATGCTGGATAAATTGAGACTTGTAGCAGGCATGCGAATGGAATATGCAAATATAAGTTCGGAAAGCCTTAAGGAAGATGAGAAAAAGGGAGAACTCTCAGATCTGGATTTATTACCATCACTTAACCTGGTTTATTCATTCATGGAGAAAATGAATCTTCGCGGAGCATACTATCGAACGCTGGCAAGACCTACCTTTAGAGAATTAGCTCCTTTTGCTTCTTTTGATTTTGTAGGTGATTATATTTTTGTTGGTAATGCTGATCTGCAAAGAACCGTAGCAGATAACATGGACATAAGATGGGAATACTTTTTTTCACCAGGGGAAATGGTTTCTGTAAGTACATTCTATAAAAAATTCACTGATCCTATTGAAAGAACCTTCAATACTGAAGCGGCCAATCCTGAATTGACTCTTCGGAATGTGGATCATGCAGCAGTATATGGCCTGGAAACTGAACTCAGGTTAGGTCTCGGCTTTATTCCATTTCTCAGAAATTTCCTGGCCGGAAGTAACTTCACTTATATTCAGTCAAGTGTAAGTATTGATGAAAAAGAATTATCTCTAAAACGGGAATTTGATCCAAACTTCCCAGATACCAGGGTAATGTTTGGTCAGGCTCCATTCATTATCAATAGCTACCTGGAATATAAAAACGACAGCATAGGACTGGATATAAATTTTAGTTATAATATAAGCGGAGAAAGACTTTACCTGGTAAATGCTGTGGGTATTCCAGATGTGTACCAACAACCAAGAGGTCAATTGGATTTTAATATTTCCAAGAGTATAGGAAAGCAATTTTCAGTAAAATTTGCTGTGGATAACATCCTTGACAGTGATTACCTGAACACCTATTCATACAATAATGTAGATTATGTTTTTGAAAAGTATTCATTAGGCAGGTATTATTCCATTGCGATTAAATATTCAATAAAATAAAAGCTAAAATTCATTAGCTTTGTAATTAATAAGATATTACATCATATGAAACCCTCATGCACTACCGTCACAAAAGGACATGAACAAAACATTAGGGATTTTGCTTCGTTGATCCCTGCAGGGTTCATAGTATGTAAAATTGAAGATCTCAAATATCGAACAAATATTAAACTGAAAAACAGATTTTTAACTTAATCTTATTATAGTGAAATATATACTATCAATCACGATTTTATTTTTCATGTCTCTTTCTGTCCGGGGCCAAATAGCCGAGGGGGAAGATGGATTGTTTTATAACCAGGATAATGATCTGTACACTGGTGTTTATGTAAAAAACTTTGAAAATAATAAAGTGGAAATTGAGATGACTTTAAAAAAAGGTCAAAAGCATGGTTATACAAATATTTACTTCAAGACAGGAACTCTTGAGGAAAAAAGGTCATATAAAAATAACCTGATGCATGGTAAGTGGGAAACATGGAATGAAAATTCGGTGAAAATTGCCGAGGCCAATTACAAGAATAGTAAAAAGCATGGAAAATGGTTCATTTGGGATGACAATGGAAATCTTCGGTATGATATGACCTATAAGAAAGGTAAGAAAACCGGCACCTGGTATATATACAACGAAAATGGAGACTTAATATCCTCAAAGGTTTATAATTAGAGGCTTGTCTCAAAACCCTTTGAGACAATTAATAAATCGCTATTCGATAAACATTTCGTAAGTTTATGCGTGCCCCAGGAGCACTTGATTGTTTTGTGCTAAAACCACCTATATAAAAAGCCCGTGATCATAAGATCACAGGCCCTATTAAAATTACTTAAAGAATACAAACTATTCAGTAGCTGAAACAGTCTTCATTTTTACCTGGATAGAATTGTCTTTTGTAAGATCAATATCAACTTTAGTTATTTTAGTTTCGTATGAGATCATAGTTGAAGTAACTGAATATTCGCCTGGCAATACAGCCATAAAAATAAAATTACCATTGAAATCAGTATAGGAAACTTTATCCATACCTTCTAACTTTATTGCAACGCCAACAAGTACCTCCCCTGTAGCCTTGTCACAAACTGAACCACTAATGCTGGTGGTTAAAAGTGAGGAGGGCCCTTCTTTTATCTTGTAACCGGCATTTAAAGTTGAGCCGGCAGATAGAAACAAAATTATTGCGAAAATAATGTTTAGTGCTTTTTTCATCTTACTTTGGTTTCTTATTTGATCTAAAAATAAGACTTTAATGTTAAGCTGTTATTAAGCAGACATGATTCTTACATTAAATAAATGTTAATAACTTAGTCATAAAGAATATATTAATTAGAAAGCTTTTAATGAATATTTTTTAAAATTCACTGAATTTTAATTAATATGTTATGAAAACTTTAAAGTTTCTGTTTTTAATAATCATTTCATTCTTCTTTATTCAAAACTCAAATTCCCAGCTTATTGAGCCAGAAGAATATATTGAAAGTACTGAATTTATTGGGAAAATATATACTGATTTCAGGGCAGACCTGAATGAGAATAGCAGAAGCTTTAATGTTACAAGGGCATACCTTGGATTTGAAACTCAAATCGCTCCTAATTATAGAATAAAGCTGGAACTGGATATTGGTAGTCCCGAAGATTTGTCAGATTTTTCCAGGATCAAAAGATATGCATATTTCAAAAATGCCGGACTGATATATTCCAGGGATCAGTTTACTTTAAGCTTTGGCATTATTGATATGCTTCAGTTCAAAATTCAGGAAAAATTCTGGGATCACAGGTACCTGTACCAATCCTTTATGGACAAGCACCGGTTTGGAACATCTGCTGATATTGGCGGCCGGGTTGAATACCGCATAAACCAATGGTTGAGTACAGATCTTACCATGAGTAACGGAGAGGGCTATGCTAAGATCCAGCTTGATAATTCATTTAAAACCGGATTTGGTGCTATTATTGACCCTGGTGAACATCTAAAGTTTCGCCTGTACTATGATTTTATGCAAAAAGATGAAACAACGCAAAGCACGATTTCATTTTTTTCGGGGTTTACCATTAAGAAATTCAAGATTGGTGGTGATGTAAACATGGTTATCAATGCCACTAATGAATCAAGTCAGAATAAATGGGGATATTCTGTTTATTCTATGTATTCATTAATGCAAAAATGGGAAGTATTCCTACGCTACGATATGCTAACTTCAACAAAACTTGTAGGGGAAGATTACGGATGGAATTATAGCCAGGATGGAAGTGCAATTATAGCCGGTATACAATTCCAACCTATTCCAAAGGTTAACATAGCCCTGAACTACCAGGATTGGTATCCCTATCCACAAAATATTGAAAATGAAGCATTTATTTTTCTTAATTTTGAGTTTAAACTCTAATCTTATGATCAAGCCAACTTCCACTGGAATAATATATTTACTTCTGTTTTCTATTTTTATTGTTCTATTCAATACAGGCTGCCGGAAAGGAGACACTCCCGTGGAACTAACAGAAACTATTGTTGATCATGGAGAAGGTACAGGCACCACAACCTGGACCAGGAACAATGTGTATGTTTTGCAAGGATTTGTATTTGTTAACGAAGGGCAAATACTCACTATTGAATCCGGAACAGTGATTCGCGGGCAAACAGGTCAGGGCGACAAAGCAAGTGCTTTAATTGTTGCCCGGGGAGGAAAGATAATTGCAGAAGGGACTGCACAGCATCCTATTATCTTTACCGTAGAGGGTGATGATCTGGAAGGATCTATACCGGTATATGCAAAAGGACTATGGGGTGGACTTATTATCCTGGGAAGAGCACATCTTAACCTGGATGGAGGAGAAGCTCATATTGAAGGAATTCCGCTATCTGAACCAAGGGGACTTTATGGAGGATCGCTTGATGATGATAACTCGGGAATACTGAAATATATATCCATCCGCCATGGAGGAACGGATATTGGTTCAGGAAATGAAATCAATGGGCTCACACTGGGAGGAGTAGGATCAGGTACCCAAATTGATCATATTGAAATCATTTCTAACCAGGATGATGGATTAGAAGTATTTGGGGGTAGTGTAAATTTGAAATATATCGCTATTGCCTATTGTGGTGATGATGCATTTGATTTAGATCAGGGTTTTCATGGAAAATCTCAATTCATCCTTGCTATCCAGTCTCCTGAAACCGGAGACAAATTAATCGAGATTACAGGAGGTGAAGGCCCTGGTTACGGATTGCCTTATACTCTCCCTGAAATTTCCAATTTCACGGGAATTGGAAGAGGATTCAATACCGGAAGAGAAATTATCACTATTAGTTCAAATGGTGCAGGAAATATTTTCAATTCAATTTTCACTGATCAGGACCTCGGAGTTTATATTGAGTATACAGAAGCTGCCCAGGATTCCTATAAACAAATTGAACGGGGTAATTTGAATGTGGGAAACAATGTTTTCTGGGATATTGCTGAAAACGATTCCCTGGATATTTTTAAGGTATTGGCAGAGCAGGGAGTTGATACCAGCGAGCCAGACACTTTTATGTTGTCATACTTTGATGCCATGAAACATGAAGTAAAAGATTACGGAATTGGCTGTGTTGTTTGTATCGACAAGCCCTTAAATATCAAACCCAATTCAGGAGATTTTCAGAACATGGCTCCCTATCCCCCACAATGGTTTACCCATGTGAATTACAAAGGGGCTTTTTATGATCACAACTGGCTGCTTGGGTGGTCACTTCTTGATAAAGAAAACCTGGTGATATATTAACGAGAGTGGGATATTGACATGGGCCCTAAGCCTGGGTGGAAAAACACTATGGACTAAAGTCCAGCATACATGTATTTTACTTAACCCCAGCCTTAAGGCTGGGGTTAGTTAACAGGCAGTCAGATAGGGCTTTAGCCCAATATTTGTTTTTTCAGACAAAAAAAGCAAAACCCCTTATTTTTTTACTCTACTCCTGAAATTCCCTATTTATTAGCCATAACCATACGTGGTCAGACGAGTAAATAAGCTTATTTTCAGGATTTTCTTAATGTAAATCCAAAAGTTGAACCTAAACCTGGTGTGCTTCTTACATTCACCGTTTGCCGGTGAGATTCTATAATATGTTTTACAATGGACAAACCCAGTCCTGTACCTCCTTGTTCTTTTGACCTTCCCTTATCCACCCTGTAAAATCTTTCAAAAAGGCGATTTAGATGCTGTTTTTCAATACCTATTCCATTATCCGAAACTTCTACCAGGATATTTTTTTCCATATCATATAAGCCTATTTGGGTTTGCCCTCCCCTATTTCCGTATTTAATCGAATTAGTAATAAGATTGGTAAATACCTGCTTTATCTTTTCCTTATCCGCGTAAACCATAATGCCACTTTTACTTCCTGTTTTAAATTGAGTTTGAATATTCGACTTTTCAGCTAATAGTTTTAGGCTGTCAATAACCTCCAGGGCAAGACTGTAAATATCAAATTTTTCATAGGCCAATTGCATAGCACCACTTTCAAACATGGATATCATCTCAAGATCCTCGATTATTTTAGACAATCTCTCCACATTACGGGATGCTCTTTGCAGGT
>DAOWNN010000048.1 GCA_030642585.1 Bacteroidota bacterium
ATGATATTTGGAGATGCAGAAAATGAATTCTGAACCCAATACCAGAATTCCTCCTCAGAAGCAAGTTCCTCTGGAGGAATATGGCCCATTCTATCCAGGACCTGATTTAATTCTCTGGAATAGGAGTTGTTAAAAAGATTGGTAAGCGCCAGTGCCCCGCTAGCCGTTACGGCTTTTCTTAGAAAGTTTCTTCGATTGGTTTGCATGACTGTAATTTTTTGCTTTCGCCCCTGCCTGCAGGCAGGCTTTCAGGGCTTATTATTAATTGCTTTATTTCAAAGTGTCACAATCCTTAATTAGCTATCAAAATTCCTGGTGTTTCCCTGCCTACCGGCAAGCAGGTTTGAGTCTCTGCCTGCCCCGTAGGGAAGAATGACTGTACAGGGGTGCCTTAGTGGCTATCTTTTTTTGCCACACCGATACATCAATCTTCCTTATAGGGCAATGTCCTGTTAACCTGGACTAATGAATCCTGATCCCTGAAGGGACGTAAACACCTGAACCTGCATAAGAGTTGTCACCTTTTATTATCTTTGCCTGCGATTATAAATTTACAATTTATTCCGGGAAATGGAAAGAACCAGAAATTTCTGCATTATTGCTCATATAGATCATGGGAAAAGCACACTTGCTGACAGATTGTTGCAGGAGACTAAAACTCTGGATGAACGTGATTTCCAGGATCAGGTACTGGACAATATGGACCTGGAAAGGGAAAGAGGCATTACCATCAAGAGCCATGCAGTGAATATGGAGTATGATTTTGAAGGTGAGAAATATATTTTGAACTTAATTGACACACCGGGGCATGTTGATTTTTCGTATGAAGTTTCAAGATCGATTGCAGCCTGTGAAGGAGCTCTTCTAATTGTAGATGCTACCCAGGGTATTCAGGCACAAACTATATCAAATTTGTATAAGGCAATAGATAATGATCTGGAAATTATTCCTGTACTGAATAAAATGGACCTGGCAAATGCACAGCCTGAAGATGTAAAAGATCAAATAGTTGATTTGATCGGATGTGAGAGTGACCTTATCATTGAGGCAAGTGGCAAAACCGGGATGGGAGTTAAAGAAATTCTTGCCAGTATTATTAATAATATTCCTCCTCCAAAAGGTGATCCGGGAGCACCCCTCCAGGCACTGATTTTTGATTCAGTCTATAATTCTTTCAGGGGAATTCATGCTTATTTCAGGATTTTGAACGGAACGATTAAGAAAGGAGATCATGTAAAATTTTTTTCCACAAAAAAAGAGTATCATGCAGATGAAATAGGAGTACTTAAACTCACTACAGATCCAAGAAATATGCTCCAGGCCGGTGACGTAGGCTACATAATTTCAGGAATTAAGATCTCTTCAGATGTAAAAGTTGGGGATACCATTACTCATGTGGAAAATCCTTGTAATAAGGCAATTGAAGGCTTTGAAAATGTGAAACCCATGGTTTTTGCAGGAGTCTATCCTGTGGATGCTGACGATTATGAAGAATTGCGAAGCTCCATGGAAAAACTCCAATTGAATGATGCATCTCTTTCGTTTGAACCTGAATCTTCTGCTGCACTTGGATTTGGATTTCGCTGTGGTTTTCTGGGACTTTTACATATGGAAATTATCCAGGAAAGACTGGAAAGAGAGTTCCAGATGAATGTTATTACCACGGTACCTAATGTGTCGTATAATGTATATACTACAAAAAAGGAGTTGATAGAGGTGCATAATCCATCCGGGCTTCCAGCACCAACTATCATTGATTATATAGAAGAACCTTATATTTCAGCTCAAATCATTTCAAAATCTGAATACGTGGGAACTGTGATGAATTTGTGTATCGATAAAAGAGGAACTTTAAAAAACCAGGTTTATCTTACCAGTGATCGCGTAGAGCTTAGTTTTGAGATGCCCCTGGCCGAAATAGTATTTGATTTTTACGACAGATTAAAAAGTATTTCCAGGGGATATGCTTCCTTTGATTATTATCAATCAAGTTACCAAAAAGCAAATCTTGTAAGGCTGGATGTGTTGTTGAATGGGGAAATGGTAGATGCCCTGTCTACCTTGATACACAAAGATAACGCCTATGATTTTGGACGCAGGATGTGTGTGAAATTAAAAGAGTTGATCCCCAGGCAACAGTTTGATATTGCAATACAGGCCGCCATAGGAGCTAAAATCATTGCCCGTGAAACAGTGAAAGCCTTAAGAAAAGATGTTACCGCAAAATGTTATGGTGGTGATATAACAAGGAAAAGGAAACTGCTTGAAAAACAGAAGAAAGGCAAAAAACGCATGCGCCAGGTTGGAAATGTAGAAGTCCCACAGAAAGCATTTTTAGCGGTTTTAAAGCTTGACTAATTCCACCCACTAACAGAATATTTTTCCCATCCCTTTCATATCCTTTTGAAGGGCTTGTTCAATCAATTTTTTTTATTATATTGATGTCGAAAGAGAGTTCTTTTTATAAACTAATATGAAAAAAGTCCTGAGAAAAAACGGGATTTTGTGGCCTAAATAAGTTTGAATTTATTAATACTAAAGCCTAAAATACTATTTGAGATTAGGAGATTAAATATGATGTAAAACCCCTGGTTCAATTTTGGCAAGGAGAAATACTTAAGACTTATATTTAAACTGTAGTTATGGACAAAAGATTCTATCTCGGACTGGACATTGGTTCAATTTCAATTAATACCGTTCTGCTGGATGATGAAAGAAACATTATCGAGAACCGGTACGATTATTGCCATGGAAAACCCTTTCATCTTTTAAAAGATATCCTAAACGATTTATTTAGTATATATCCTGAAAATTCAATTAAAAAAATTGCATTTACAGGAACTGGTGGCAAACTTGCTATGGATTTGCTAGGTGGCCACTTTGTAAATGAAATTATTGCCCAATCTGTTTCGGTTGCTAAATTGTTTCCAAATGTCAAAACAGTCATTGAGATGGGTGGAGAAGACTCAAAATTGATTTTTATGCATGGGGATGCAGGAGGAAAGTCCAGCCGTTTGTCAGACTTTACCCTGAATAATTTATGTGCTGCCGGCACAGGCTCCTTTCTTGATCAGCAAGCTAAACGGATTGGTATATCTATTGAAAATGAATTTGGTGAATTAGCTTTAAAATCAGAAAATCCTCCTCGTATTGCAGGTCGATGCAGCGTTTTTGCTAAAACAGATATGATACATCTCCAGCAAATTGCTACACCGGTTCAGGATATTGTTGCTGGTTTGTGTTTTGCTGTTGCCAGAAATTTTATCAGTAGCCTGGGTAAGGGTAAAAAACTTGAGTTTCCTGTAATGTTTCAGGGTGGTGTAGCTGCCAATGCCGGAGTAGTAAGGGCTTTTAAAGAGCTGCTTGAAGCTGAAGATGATGATCTGATCATACCCGAACATTATGCTTCTATGGGAGCCCTGGGTGCTATATTTTATTTAATGGATGAAAAAATACCAGAAGCTAACTCATTAAAAGGTTTAAAAAAACTTAATGAATATCTTCATGGAGACCAATCCAGAGGGAGCTGGCATGATCCTTTAATTGAATCAGCTGCAGAATACAAGAAGATGGTTACTCCTATTCCGAAAGAAGTTGATAAACTTGATGTATATCTTGGGCTGGATGTAGGTTCTTTAAGTACCAATGTGGTTTTGATAGATAAAGATAATAATGTCATTGCCCGGAGATATTTGCCAACTGCCAGTGAGCCTTTAGAAGCTATTCGCAGGGGAATGTCAGAAATATTTAATGAAGTGGGCGACAGAATACAGGTGAAAGCAGCCGGGACCACCGGATCAGGCCGGTACCTGACTGGTGATTTTATTGGCGCCGATGCAATTAAAAATGAAATCACTGCACAGGCAACTGCAGCAATAGCCTATGATTCGAAGGTAGATACCATCTTTGAAATTGGGGGGCAGGATTCAAAATACATTAGTATCGATAAGGGCGTTGTGGTGGATTTTGAAATGAACAAAGTTTGTGCTGCCGGTACTGGTTCCTTTTTGGAAGAACAGGCTGAGAAACTGGAAATTAATATTATTGAAGATTTTGGTAAACAAGCCCTGGGAGCTAAAAAGCCAGCTAAACTGGGAACCCGCTGTACTGTTTTTATGGAATCAGACTTGAATTCGCAACAACAAAAAGGAGTAAAAAAGGATAATCTTCTTGGAGGATTGGCGTATTCAATTGTGCAGAATTATATTGAAAAGGTAGTAAGAAATAAGCGAATTGGGAATCACATATTTTTTCAGGGAGGGGTAACAAATAATAAAGCTGTGGTTGCAGCTTTCGAAAAAGTTACAGGAAAGAAAATTATTATTCCTCCTCATTTTGATGTTACCGGAGCTATAGGCGTTGCTATGCTTGCGAGGGATTCAATGATAAATGGCCAGGAAACAAAATTTAAGGGTTTTGATATTAGTAAAAGGAAATATACAATAGATAAGTTTATCTGTACTGCCTGTTCAAATCAGTGTGAAATAAGACGCGTCAGGATTGAAGGTGAAAAGAAACCTCTTTTTTACGGGGGTAGATGTGATAAATGGGAAATTGAGGATCGAAAAGGAAAAGGGAATGATATTCCAAACTTATTCGATGAAAGAATGGAGTTTCTTTTAAATGGCTTTGAGGAAACTCCTAAAGATGACAGGATTAGTATAGGTATTCCAAGGGCACTAATGTTGTTTTATCAGCAGTTTCCATTCTGGAGGACATTTTTTGAGGATTTAGGATTTCGTGTGGTTCTTTCACCGGAATCAGATGATAATCTGATTAAGAAATCCTTAGAGATGATAGTTGCAGAAACCTGCTTGCCGGTAGAATTAATGCACGGCCATATAAAGGATCTCCTGGAAAAGGGAGTGGATTATATATTTTCACCATTTATCATAAACACAAAAGTCGAAGAAAAGGAAGAGAACCAAACAAGTAACTACAATTGTCCCTGGGTACAGACCTTCCCCTTTATGGTAAAAGCTGCGCTTAATAATCAGAATGAAATAGACAGATTGCTTATACCTACGCTGAACTTTAGATATTTTGGAAAGGTATTGAATAAGGAGTTATCAAATTTCATGTTTGAGAAATTTAGTATTTCAAAGAAGAAAGTGTTGCATGCTATTTATAAAGCTGATAAAGCTCAGGAATCTTTTGAAAATAAAGTTGTTTTACGCGGACAAGAGGTTATGGACAATCTTTCTGAAGATAAAGAAGCACTTGCTATTATTGGAAGGCCATATAATACAGGTGATCCCGCTTTAAATCTTCATATGGTTGAAAAATTAATTAACCTGGGTGTTTTACCAATTCCCATTGATTTTCTTCCTTTAGGAAGTGAGCATATTTTACAGGATTATCCACAAATGTACTGGCCAAATGGACAGAAAATATTGGCAGCTGCAAGGATAGTGGCTCGTGATAAAAGATTACATGCTATTTATATGGGGAATTTCAGATGTGGAGCAGATTCATTTTTGTCACACTTTGTAAACGAGGAGATGGCCGGAAAACCATTCCTTGAACTTGAAATTGATGAGCATGGAGCAGATGCCGGGATGATAACCCGCTATGAAGCGTTTTTGGATAGCCTAAAAGGTTCAAGAACGGTTGAAAAGAGAAAACAAAAGTCTTTCATGCCGGGAGTTATGTCTTCAGCTCCACTTGAAGGCAGAACATTATATTTTCCTTCTATGAGTGATAGTGGTCATGCAATTGCAGCAGCCAGCCGGGCTTGTGGAATGCCTGCGGAGGTACTTCCAATGCAGGATGAGTCAGACATTGAACTGGGAAGAAAGCATACCTCAGCCAGGGAATGTTACCCTATGATTTGTACCACAGGGAACTTCCTGAAAAAACTTTTTGAACCTGGTGTAGATCCGAAGAAAGTGAGCTTTTTTATGCCCGACCATAATGGTCCCTGCAGGTTCGGGCAGTATAATAAATTTCAAAGGGTTATTTTCGATAAGCTTGGATTTAAAGATGCTGAGATTATATCTCCCAGTAATGATACTGCGTATGAGGATATATCTGGTGGAAAAGGGACAAAATTCAGGTTTCTTGCCTGGAAGGGATTTGTGGCAGTGGATATTCTTAGAAAATTAAAGCAGGAAAGAAGACCTTATGAACTTATTAAAGGAAGTGTTGATAAGATTTATAATGAAGCCCTGAAAAATGTAATCACTTCACTTGAGAAAGGAGCAAAAGACCTTCCTGATGTATTGAATATGTCTGCACATAACTTCGATCATATTGCATTTAGCAATGGGGAAAGAAAACCGGTTATTGTTATTGTAGGGGAGATTTTCATGCGTGACAATCCATTCTGTAGTGGGTTCCTGATTGATCGTCTTGAGAACCTGGGAGCTGAAACATTTATTGCCCCTTTCGCAGAATGGATTAGCTATTCAACCTACAGGTATACTCGCGATAGTTTATGGAAAGGAGACTATAAAGGGGTGTTAAAATCAAAAATTCAGGAGTTCTCTCAAAATATATCTGCCAGTAAGTTACATAAATCAGTGCATGGCTTCATTGAGACTGAAAGGGATATTTCTGTAAAGGATATGCTTGCACATAGCGGAGATTATATTCACAAACATTATGATGGTGATCCGGCTTTAAATATTGGGAGTTCTGTCATGTTGGCTAAAACAGGTGTATCAGGAATTATAAATTTTATGCCTTTTAGCTGTATGCCGGGGACCCTGGTTTCATCTGTCTCCCATAAATTTAAAAAGGATCATGGGAATATACCTTATGAGAGTATAGCCTATGATGGCCAGGAGGATACTTCAATTGAATTAAGGCTCCAGGCATTTATGCACCAGGCAAAGGAATTCGCCAGAAGAAATGGTTTTAACAGGCCAAAAAACTGGAATCTTAATAAGACATTTCAATCACAGGATTAATTCTTCCCGGAGCTTGTCTCAAAACCCTTGAATTTATCATTCCTGAAGGAGCGAAGCGAAGATCAGGAACCGAAGACCGCAGGGATAAGCTTAGTAAAGTTAATCCATAATGCTCCTATTTCCTGTTTTGTGCGCATCACCCACTACTTCAAGACTCATTTCTGATTATCAGCGTGTTAGAGTTTTGGAAATTGCAATTTAGGTCATGCAAAGTGTTTTCATAGCATGTCTCAATCAGCTTTTACCTCTATACGCAAGCTGCACTCAGTGGGTCCCGGCCCTGACGATGAATGTCAGGGTCTAAGACCTGCGGACTGATGCCATTAAAAAGAGAACCGTAATTGCTCCATGGGAGCAAAATCTAATTAACCCCGGGTAAGCCATCCGTAGCCTTAGTTGGCTGGTATATTTGAAATTACCTGCTTTAAATAATTAAAGTGATTCTATTTGCTATTTGTTACTTGAGGCGAAGGGTGGCGCCACCCGGGGGGAGAGCTTAAATGAAGATATGCGGTCCGGCAACAAGGCTTAATAAGGGTAATCTCCTCCCCTGGGGAGGTGCCGAGTGAAACGAGGCGGAGGGGGTTCTCCGGACCGCAATAGCGGGATGCCTGATAAAAAACCAAAGTATGGTGCAATTTAGGCTCATGCAAAGTATATTCATAGTATGTTTATTCGAAAAAACAGAGTACTCATCATCAACGTAAAACTTTTATGGAGGAGTATAATGAATGGAAATGAGAATATGGTTTTAATGATTAAGTAAATTGATGAGTAGTTTTTAGAAATTGTATCTTTGACTTATCAAATATAGAAGTGCAACATTTTTATTATAACTTTCAATAAATAAAATACAAACAGATGAAAAAGCTTTTATTACTAACTATTATCATTTTGAGTGTTCAGTTAAGTGGCATATATGCTCAAAAAGACAATAAAACTAATGACAAAAACAGAGTTATACTGGTAAATCCGGGTGTGTTTTATTTAAAATCCCTGGCTTATCTTACAGACAATAAAATAATTGACATTGAAAACCTGGAATACCAGGCTGTTTTTTACACTAAAAATGAAATTAGTTATGATGAGGCTGAAAAATTTGTAAATGAAACCGGTATTTCATACATCACCCTGAAAAAGGTTGATGGCAACCTCACCAAGGATGATTTGTACCAGGAAAATTCATGCACAAAAAGCTTTACTGAACTATTTGAAAATAGCGATGGAATAATTTTCCTTGGAGGTTGGGATCTTCCTGCCGTCACTTTTGAGGAAAAAACCAGTTTACTTGCTGCTGTCAGAACACCCAACAGGCATTTTTTTGAACTGTCTTTCCTCTATCATCTGTTAGGTCGTGAAAATAATAATGCCTTCAAACCTTTGCTTGAAGAAAACCCAAATTATGTGGTATTTGGAATATGCCTGGGTATGCAATCTATGAATGTGGCAACCGGTGGTGATATGTATCAGGATATTCCGTCTGAAGTTTATGGTTTGCAATACGTTGAGGATGTTTTGGCATTAGATGAAAATAAAATACACCGCAGCTATTGGCGCAATATTGATACAGATAAAGATTTGGACAATCATAGTTTTCATCAAATCAGGTTTGTTGATAAGCAGTTTTTTACAAAAAAAATTAAGTTAAATAAAAACTTCAAGCCATATGTATGCAGCAGCCACCACCAGGCAGTAAAGAATATTGGAAAAGGATTTGATGTGGCAGCAACATCAATAGATGGCAAAGTGGTTGAAGCCATTTATCATAATAAATACAAAAATGTACTTGGGGTACAGTTCCATCCTGAATTTTTCTATTTACACGACCCGGAAAGTAAAAAGTTTAAAATGAAACCGGGTGATACAGAATTATTGACTGAGCATGAAATGCTAATAAAACTTGGCAGTTATCCCTTTCATTTAAAATATTGGGAATATTTCAGCAATTTGTATAACAAAAATTAAAATGTCTGTTAAAAACATATGGTTCGTATTCATTGGCCTACTGTTAATTAATTCACAGTGCATAAGGCAAGCTGATGACCTGGGAAAATTACGATCTGACATTCACGAACTTGTCTCCAGCACCAATGGAACTATTGCTGTTGCTTTCCAGGATTTAAATACAGGGGACACCTTATTTATCAATGAGAAAATACAAATGCATGCTGCCAGTACAATGAAAACCCCGGTAATGATGGAGGTTTATAAACAGGCATCAGCAGGGAAGTTTAGCCTTTATGATTCAGTACTTATAAAAAATGAATTTAGCAGTATTGTTGACAGTAGTAAATTTTCAATGGATATTTCTGAAGACAGTGATGATGTTGTTTATAATAATTTGGGCAAGAAGATGTGCATCTATGACCTGGTTTACCAGATGATCACTGTTAGCAGCAATTTTGCTACTAACATAATGGTGGACCTTGTTGGGGCAAAAAATGTAATGGACCTCATGAAATCGATTGACGCAAACAATATCCGGGTTTTGCGTGGTGTTGAAGACATAAAAGCCTACGATCAGGGTTTAAACAATACCACAGATGCTTTTGATATGCTCATAGTCATGAAAGCAATTGCCAACAAACAAATAATATCTGAAGATGCTTGTGATGAAATGATAGAGATATTACTGGATCAAAAATTCAATGACAAAATACCATCGCTTCTGCCTTCAACTGTAAAAGTTGCACATAAAACCGGTTCGATCACCAATATCAGTCATGATGCAGCAATAGTATACCTTGACCAGGAGCACCGGTATATACTTGTAATCCTAACAAAAGACCTTGATAGTCCTAAACAGGCCAGGGAAATCATTGCCAAAATTTCTAAAATGATCTACGATGTAATGTTTTAAAGACCTTTTTACACATAATATTTATGAAAAACCAGATAGCTCTATATTTATTAAGATCATATTGTATTAGTTTTGAATTTCACAAAAGGATTTATATATCACATCTTTAATCGAGGAAATAACAGGAGAAATATTTTCTTTAACAGAGAGAATTATATCTTTTTCCAAAAGAAAATAAAAACCTATATTTTACCTTATGCTAATATTTTTGCATGGTGCCTTATGCCCAATCATTTTCATTTATTGGTACTTGTAAATGAAGTGGAATTACATAGTCATACGATGACTCCCAGTCATCGTATGACTAAACGTTCATTAAATGACTCTATCGCAATCATGCTTCGATCTTACACCCGGGCTATTAACAAACAAGAAGGTTTTTCAGGTTCATTATTCAAAGCCCATACAAAAGCTCAATGCATTAATTGTCCGGAGAGTTTGTCACCAAACTGGTTTTCTGAAATTGGACTATTATCCATAAATATTGGTAATACGCCCCATCAACAATACCCGCAGATTTGTTTCAATTACATACATGATAATCCGGTAGTTTCAAATTTGGTTTCCAGTCCTGAAGATTGGGAATTCTCATCTGCAAGAGATTACCTGGGCTTAAGAAAAGCTAAATTGACTGATATAAATAATGCTAAGG
>DAOWNN010000203.1 GCA_030642585.1 Bacteroidota bacterium
ACCGTTCACCCTGTGAAATAAAGACTATGTCTTTGCTGCGAAGTAGCATTTCACAGGGCAGGTCTGTGGGTCGAACCTAAGCCCGGGTAGCACCCACTGAAGCTGTTATTTTCCCGGAAAACCAAAGTTAAATAAGTTTAACCGATGGCTGTATTATGGCGACATCGAACAGTGGGCTTACCCGGGGCTATTAATATTTTACCCTGACAGGGTAAATGACCACTATCTTCACAACCGGCATCAGTCCACAGGCCGGGACCCACTGGGCAAAGATTGCTTCTTGCAACCAAAAGCTGTTTGAGTAACTGAACAAAATTGGCTAAACCTGTAAGTACAAATATACTATTGGGTCACCCATATTAAAAATAATACACCCAATTATTGGGTGGGACAGAGCCAAAAAATAAATTATCTCGGAAAGTGGCGAAAACAGAACACTTAGTATTTCATAAAAGGGCTATAAGCTTAATTATGAACTCACTGAAACAATATGTTATGCAACATTTTAGGGTGTAGAGATTATTAAATTTAGGTAAATTTAAGAGGTGTATTTTATGAACGATTCAATCTGCAAATCACCTTTTTTATGGAAACAAAAAGCTATAATCCCTTCACTACTGCACAGCTGCAATTTGATCATGCTGCAGATCTGCTTGAACTGGATGAAACAACACGGGAACTGTTAAGAACGCCAATGCGGGAACACCATTTTACTATTCCGGTACGGATGGATAATGGTGCAAAAAAGATTTTCCGGGGATTCCGAATCCAACACAATGATGCCAGGGGCCCTGCCAAGGGAGGTGTCCGTTTCCATCCACTTGAAACCATAGATACTGTGAGGGCATTATCCATGTGGATGACCTGGAAAACTGCTGTCGCTGATATTCCCCTTGGAGGGGGAAAGGGTGGAGTAATTTGCGACCCACATCACCTGAGCTCTTCTGAACAGGAGCAATTATGCCGGGGCTGGGTGAGACAGGTGGTTCGGAATGTGGGGCCCAATGTAGATATACCGGCACCGGATGTTATGACCAATGCTCAACATATGTTGTGGATGCTGGATGAATATGAAACAATTATGGGAGGCCATTATCCGGGATTTATCACAGGAAAACCCGTAGGGCTTGGTGGATCACTTGGAAGAAAGGAATCTACCGGTTATGGAACTATGATCACAGTGCGTGAAGCATTGAATGATCTGGATATCAGTTGCGGAAATACGATTGCCAGTGTTCAGGGTTTTGGAAATGTTGCCAGGTATGCAATTGAGCTGTATCATAAGATGGGAGGAAAGGTAATATGTGTAGCTTCCTGGGATAATGATGAACAAAAAAGTTATGCCTTTAGAAAAAAAGATGGAATTAAGCTGGATGAACTAAATTCAATTAGAGATGTTTTTGGTGGCATTGAAAAATCAAGAGCTCAGGATCTGGGATACGAAGTATTAAAAGGTGAAAAGTGGCTGGAGCAAGAGGTTGATATCCTGGTTCCGGCGGCATTAGAAAACCAGATTACCATTGACAATGCTGCGAACGTGCATAAAAGGGTTAAGATAATTGCTGAAGGAGCCAATGGACCAACAACACCGGATGCAGATAAAATTCTTGATAAAAATGACTTGTTGATCATTCCGGATTTTCTTGCCAATGCAGGAGGTGTTGTTTGCAGTTATTTTGAGCAGGTTCAGAGCAACATGAATTATTTCTGGGAAAAAGATGAAGTTCTGGGTAAGCTGGATGTAAAGATGACATCTGCCTATGCTTCTGTGAGCGACTTTGCCCGCTCAAATAAGTTAAATATGAGAGATGCAGCATATGTTATTTCTATTGACAAGGTGGCAATGGCCTGCCATGAACGGGGCTGGGTTTAATCCTCCTTCGCGTTTCGCTTGCGCCACCGCTAAAGCTTTATGCCGCACGCGGTCGGCGGACGAGAAGAATGGTTTAATTCCTCGGAGTTCTACTCCAAAATGAGGGGTTCAGGGTTCTGCCCTGAGGTCTCATACCTTGGATTATAAATTACTAGACACATGAAAAACAATAAATTATCCAGGTTTAACAGAAGTTTTTTTGAATCGGTAAACCCAATCTCTTATATTGGTTCTGGTTCACTTGGGGGTAAAGCTCAGGGTTTAACATTTATAGACAAAATTCTGGAGAATATTCAGGAAGGGGAATTCCCCGGCTTTGAGATCAATATCCCCCGGATGATAGTGTTGCGGACAGATATTTTTGATTCTTTCATGAAGCAAAATAAGCTTTCAGAGATAGCCTTTTCAGATGCTTCGGATGAGAGAATAGGTCTGGCTTTTCAGAAGGCTGATCTTCCATTTGAAATTCTTGGGGATTTACGCACCTTGATTTCAAATACCAGGCAGCCCCTGGCAATACGCTCTTCAAGTATGCTGGAAGATGCTATGTACGAGCCATTTGCAGGCATCTATGGCACAAAAATGACACCTAATAACCAGCATGATATAGATATCCGTTTTCGCAAACTTACCGAGGCTATAAAGTTTGTGTATGCTTCAACCTATTTTAGGGCTGCCAAAGATTATATGAAGGCAACTAAACATACAACAGAGGATGAGAAAATGGCAGTTATTATTCAGGAGGTGGTTGGAGAGCGGCATAATGAGAGATTCTATCCTGAAATTTCAGGTGTTGCCCGATCCTATAATTATTATCCGGTGGGACATGCAATACCTGAAGAGGGTGTAGTAAATCTGGCTCTTGGAATGGGGAAAACAATAGTTGATGGAAGTATTTCATGGGCTTATTCACCTTCCTATCCCAGAACAAATCCACCCTTTAAGTCAACCGGTGATATGTTAAAACAAACCCAGATCAGTTTCTGGGCGATCAACATGGGTAAGCCACCTGAATACAATCCGGTTCAGGAAACTGAATATCTTGTTGAGGCATCTCTTCCCGATGCAGAATCTGATGGAACCCTGAAGCACCTGGTATCAACTTACGATGTTTCCTCTGACCGTGTTTGGCCAGGAATTAGTGGCAAAGGCCCCCGCATACTCACGTTTTCGCCAATATTAACCCTGGATACTATTTTGTTAAATGATTTGACAAAAAAACTGTTAAAGAAATGTGAAGAGGCTGTCGAAGCTCCTGTAGAAATAGAATTTGCAGTTACACTTGCCAGCGAGGGGAAACTTCCTTACAGGTTTGGATTTTTGCAGGTTCGCCCAATGGTGGTTTCTTCCGAAGAAGTTGACCTGGGCGCAGAGGAACTTAGAGGAGAAAATATTCTTGCAGCCTCAGAAAAAGTATTGGGAAACGGAGTGATTGATTCAATATCAGATATTGTTTTCACTAAGCCTGAAGCATTTCAAACACGTTTTTCCAGGGACATAGCAGCAGAGATTGGATCTATAAATAGTAAGTTGCTTGAAGAAAACAGAGCATACCTCTTAATTGGTTTTGGCAGGTGGGGAACTTCAGATCCTACAGCCGGTATTCCTGTGGACTGGGGCCAGGTGTCAGGAGCTAAAGTTATAATCGAAGCAACCATGGAGAATGTATATGTGGAGATGAGCCAGGGTTCACATTTTTTTCATAATGTAACCGGCTTTAAGGTACATTATTTTTCCATTCCATTTGCCAGCATTTATGGAGTCGATTGGGATTGGCTGGCTGAACAAGATCTTGTTGAAGAAGGCAAGTACATAAAACATATTAGACTCCCGGGCCCACTCCATATTAAGGTGGATGGTCGTTCAGGCAGGGGTGTGATCAATAAATCAAATCCTTAAAGCCATGGCAAAGGATAATTACGTAAGAAAGGTAATTGATGACCTGAAGGAAAGAGCTAAAGAATTACAGTGTCTTTATACGGTTCAGGAACTTCTGCATTCCAAAGAATTAAACCAGGAAGATATATTTCGGGGAATCATTAAAGCTATTTCTCCAGGATGGCAATATCCAGAGATTTGCCAGACGAGGATAACAATCAGAGACAAGGAGTACCATTCAAAGGGTTTTGAAGAATCACAATGGTCTTTGAATTCAGACATCCGTGTACAGGGTGAAAAAACAGGCGAGGTAAGCGTATTTTACAGGAGTGAAAGACCCCTGGCAGATGAAGGTCCTTTTCTGAAAGAAGAAAGAAAATTGATAGACAGCATTGCTGAACAGATTGGATCTTATTTTTTTCACGAACGTTTGAAATTGGTTTTTGAAAAGGAAACGCAATTTCATAAAGAACAAAAATCAGAATGGTGGATTGTACTGGAAATGCTGAAACGAACAGATCCGAAATTGCTTGTGCGTATTTCACGTAAGATGGTTAACTACCTTGGCTGGAGTGGTATAAAAGAGGCAGAAGGACTTTTTGAGCACTTTAGCCCGATTTATAAAGACAAGGAGGAATTATTTAAGGGTGATAATAAGCCATATCAAAGAATACCTGAAACTGATTTATTGGGGATAAGCGAAGAAATTTTTGAGGTTGCAGGAAAACATCTCAGCAGCAAAGATATACTGGACAATATTCATAAATGGATGAAGCAAGACCGCTCTGGTTTCCTGTCAAACGTACTGGAGAATACAGGTTCATCTTTGATAGAGATAAGTGGAGCTATTGAAAGATTTCACCATCTTGCACCTCAGGGTCTGGAACTTTCCACACCAAGAGAAAAGAACTTCAGGGTGGCACTTATCCGGAGGATTCTCAGTGATCAGCAAGGCTTTATTCACGTTGCAAAGAAGTTTGTAGGAATTGAGGATTTTTATAAGTTAATTCAGCAGGTAATCTTTCCTGTGGGGAGCCATGGAAAACTGGGGGGTAAAAGTGCCGGGCTTTTTATCTCGAAAAAAATTCTTAATAAATCTGAAAATCAGGAACCGCTATTAAACAATATTAAAACCCCCAAAACCTGGTACTTGACCTCTGATGGAATCCTAAGCTTTATGATTCATAACAACCTGGAGGATATCCTGGAACAAAAATATAAAGATATTGACCAGGTGAGAAAGGAATATCCCTATGTTATACATGTATTTAAAAACTCCTCATTTGCCCCTGAAATAGTAAAAGGATTATCTCTTGCCTTAGATGATTTTGGTGAAGTTCCCCTGATTGTGCGTAGTTCA
>DAOWNN010000078.1 GCA_030642585.1 Bacteroidota bacterium
GTCATTCTGAACTTACTCACGACCGCAGGGAGTAATCCTGCCTGCCGGCAGGCTGGAGTTCAGGATGACGATACACCTTATATTAACTTTTGAGACAGCCCCATAGTCATGCAAAAAGATTTTTTCATACAGCTTCTTAATAAAACTATATTTACCGGACGATAGTGAATATTGATGTATAGCTTATTCAAAAAAACTAAAATGAACACTTCCATAAATCCTGTGTTTCAAAAAATGTTCATGGTTTGAAAAATCATAAGCCCTGGAATGTTCCAGAATTAACCATCCTTTTGCTTTAAGAAGTTTATGGCTGAAGATCATGTCCGGAATGGTTTCCCCTTCTTTTAAATCATATGGAGGGTCAGCAAATATCAGATCAAACTGTGTTTTAATTTTTGGTAAGATCCTGAAAACATCTTTGTTAAAAGCCTGAACCTGCTCTAATTTCAAATCTTTAATGGTATTAAGAATATACCTGAAATGATTACGATTTAATTCATAAAGATGAACTAGCCTGCAGCCCCTGGAGGCAAACTCATAACTTATACAACCGGTGCCTGAAAAAAGGTCAAGCACGTTTAAATCCCCGATGTTGAAGTTATTTTCAAGAATATTAAACAATCCTTCCCGGGCAAAATCAGTAGTTGGTCGTGCATTGAAACTTTTTGGCGGAGTAATGACTTTACCCTTATATTTTCCGCTGATTATACGCAAGGATAAAGATTTAACAGATTCAGATTACTGTGTCGTGGCAAGCTGTCGAATGTATAACTGTAATTAAAGTGTGTGTCTGGTTTTCTGAAATCCGGCTTTCGAATATACCTTTTCAGATTCTCATAAAGGCTCGATTGCCGTGTGATCTTCCCTGATAGATATAGACTTGCTTGATCAGGTGGAAGCTTCATCTGGTTGAAAACATTCAGGATAAAATATAGCAAATCATTTACATTCTTATAGGGAAAGCAATTGTAAAACTTGAAGTTTTTCGACTCAACCACCGCCATTTCGAATAAGGACCCGAATAAATTTACAAATACCTGAGGCTTGTTTTCACCATTTTTTTGATTCAACATCAGTTGATTGATGAAAGGAACAGACTGATGAAAAAATGAAATGTTTGGAAATTGTTTTTGAAAAACACTTACAAGTTTTAGCGGGATTGGGTAAATAGTCCATGCATCTACTCTGGGGATTTTATTGAAATGGACCTCTTCATGATCACCTATATGTAAATTTATGTCAGAGAAATCCCTGACGCTTTCTTTTTTGAACAGAGGGTCTGGTACAAGAGTTGATTTTTCTCCAATGTATATCAATCCAACACTTTTGTACTGCTGCATCAAAAATTCATCCTTCCGGATAATAGATTCATACCAGTCAAAATCTGCCGCATGTTTTTCAGTTAGCCTATAGCTTTTCAGAGCAATGTATTTACTTCTTACGGTATCCAGAATAGAAAAAATGAGTCCATCCAGGTCTGCCTGAATGGACAAATGATAGGATGGTGTAGAATTAATATCTAAGGTTTCATCCAGAAATTCGAATTCAACCATGTGTGGAATTTTATTCCCAGTTACCGGCATTGTTTGTTGATGTCTCAAGAGACCCTACCTTTAGACCCATAAACCCAACAATTTTATCTCTTTTGGCATTGTAGTTTATGATCAATTGCTTATTCAAGCCATGTAACAGAATCATGTTCAAGACACTGGCTTCAAATACCTTTACCTTTACTTTTGAAACGGTAACCAGATCAGCAGCACCCATAAAGAATTGGTTTGTATCGCAGAATGGTACAAAACGCAGTGAATCGATAGGATAACCGCGTACAAACAAGGAATCCAGAATTTGAACATAGGTTGTATCACGCGTTATGATTCCCATTTCCAGAGCTTTCTTTTCATCAACTCCCAGGTCCCACAAGCTATCAGAAATACTACCAATGGCTTTTACAAAAGGAAAAGAATCGAACTTTACAAAATTGATCAGGGTGTCAAAACTTCCTGTGTATTCACCATATTTTGCCCTGTAAGCAATTTGGGAAGTACGAATGTCTTTCAATCTATTAATTGTGGCAGTTTCTCTTTTCTTTACCTCCCTGTTGAACCGGATGGGCTCATTAATACTTTCAAAAAGTAAATACGCAACAATCAAAATAGCTACGGCCAAAATACTTCGAATTGCAGTTCTCATTTCTGTTTTATTGGTTTATGAATGTGTGCAAAAATATAATAAATAATGATACATTCATGAAAGGAACATGAATTTTTTTAAGCAGGGAAATACAATTACACATAAAATAAATATGATTTATGGGAATTTCCAAATTAATATGTATGTTTTTCAAAACGCATGAATTTACTGAATTATTAATTCAGATGGCAAATTAATCTTAATTTAGGGAAAGAATTTTCTCTGGCAGCTTATTTCAAGACTTAGAGATTATCCGGGGAATAATATATTATTCAGGTGCAAATTATTTACCATGCTGAAAGATCATATACAAGCAAAACTGATTGAGTTTCTTGACCATGATCCTACCCCGGGACAGGTCTTGTTTAATTCAAAATTTCCAGATTTCCTTCTTCAGGAGAATCAGGATGAAGTATTAGTTTTGAAAGGCTATGCCGGAACCGGGAAGACCACTTCTATTAAAGCCATGGTGAAAACTTTGGCGGATCTTAAAATCCGGTCTGTATTGATGGCTCCCACAGGAAGAGCAGCAAAAGTTATGACAGCAATAACAGGAAGTCCTGCCTACACTATTCATAAAAAAATATACAGGCAACAATCAAGCAAAGATGGATTTGGAGTGTTTAGGCTTGATCGAAACCTCTACAAGAATACCTTTTTTATCGTAGATGAAGCCTCAATGATTTCTAATGAAGCAGGGAATATATCAATTTTTGGTTCAGGGAGGCTTCTTGACGATCTCCTGGAGTATGTTTATTCCGGGAAAAACTGCAAGCTCATTCTGGTAGGAGATACAGCACAATTGCCACCTGTGGGTAAAGATCTGAGTCCGGCCCTGAATTTAATGGAAATAAAAGCTCATGGATTTGTTGCACATGAGTATTTTTTCAATGAAGTAGTACGGCAGTCTTCCGAATCAGGGATTTTGTTTAATGCTACATTATTGAGGGAAAAATTAAGGGAAAAACAATTTGGACAGTTGGTGTTTAGCATGAAGGGATTTGATGATATTCAATATATTCCCGGATCTATGTTTCTGGATGAATTAAGTAATTGTTACGATTCATCCGGAACTGAGGAGACTATGGTTGTAGTGCGCTCAAATAAACAGGCAAACTTGTACAATGCAGGCATCAGGAGTCAGATATTATGGAAAGAGGAAAGGATCTCAAATGGGGATTTACTGATGGTTGTAAAGAATAATTATTTCTATTCAGATGAAAATGAACAGTTTGATTTTATTGCCAATGGAGATATTGTCGAGATTTTGAAAATATATGGATATGAGGAGAGGTATGGATATCGATTTGCCGATGTCAAAATGCGGTTTGTGGATTATCATGAGATGGAATTAGATGTGAAACTATTGCTGGATACGCTGGATCTGGAGTCTGCCTCCTTGCCAGCCGAATCTCTTAAGGATTTATTTTTTTCTGTTGCTGAAGATTATTCGGATATTAAAACAAAGAAGAAGCGATATGAAGAGGTAAGAAACGATTCATTCTTTAATGCCCTGCAGGTTAAATTTGCCTACGCTATAACATGCCATAAGGCCCAGGGAGGACAATGGAAAAATGTGTTTATTGATCATGGCTATTTTGTGGATGATATGTATAACAGGGAATACCTTAGATGGTTGTATACTGCATTCACAAGAGCAAAAGATAAGTTATACCTGGTGAATTTCAATAAGTCGTTTTTCAGGGAAGAAGATATGGATTAGGAAGAATGTCAGATGGCACAGAGTGAAAAGGCGAGGGGAGCTCGTTTGCTTATGCGCTGTGCAATATATGATAGTGCCAGTGCCAGGGTGTCGCTTAAATTATGGGTGGCATCTGATATCAGGGCCAGGCTGTTTGAAAAGATCCCACCAATGAATTCAACTACTGTTATCAGAAGGTTTAACAGAACACTGATCAGCAGGTTTTTCTCATTCACGTCTTTGTTATGATGATGATGACCCATAATAGTTGTGAATTATTTCACACTTAGCCTTCTTCTATTCATTCTCCAATAATCTTCACAAGAACTCTCTTACGCCTGTTACCATCAAATTCCCCATAAAAAATCTGTTCCCAGGGACCAAAATCGAGTTTTCCTTCAGTAATAGCAACTACCACTTCTCTCCCCATTATTTGTCTTTTCATGTGTGCATCAGCATTATCTTCAAAGCCATTGTGGCGATACTGTGAATGAGGTTTTTCCGGGGCCAGTTTTTCAAGCCATACTTCATAATCGTGGTGCAAACCCGACTCATCGTCATTGATAAATACGCTAGCCGTAATATGCATCGCGTTACATAACAAAAGGCCCTCCCTGATACCACTTTCCTGCAAACATACATTTACATCCGGAGTAATATTAACAAGCTCCCGCCTGCTACGTGTTTCAAACCATAATTCTTTTTTATAAGATTTCATTTGATATTAATTTACTTTTCACGTCATAACTTCAGCCTTCGCCTTCGCCTGCGCCTTCTTATTCTAACTACTCTCTTACAAAAATGTGATAATTACAGTTAATGCAGGTATCATCGAGCTTTAATGTGTCTGTACCAATCAATTCCACCCATTTCGAGCTGGTAGGAATTGCATATAAGGGTACGAAATCAATATTCAATTTATATGCTGTTTGTTCCCTGATTTCTATAATTCCTTTTATCAGGATTGTATCATTCCTTAATTTCTTGAAATTACCGATCTTATAAATGAGTAATTTATCAAAATCTGCCTGGAAGTCACCATTGATGCCTCCACCTGATTCAATTAACCGCCATTCTCCATAAAGTCCCATATACTCTTTGTCAAAGATTTCATTTTTGTAGTAATCATTATCCCGAAAATCTTTGGTACAGCTAGTACCCAGGAAAATTAGAAAACAACCGAGGATTAAATAGGAAATTGGAATGAGCTTTTTATAGGGGAGCTTGAGTTTCATAATTTTACAACTAATTAAGATCCTGTCTTATTGTGTTTAGTAAATTAAAATTACTAATTATTTAATATACTGCCTCAAAGACGAAGTCTTTATTTCACTGGGCCTGCCCCGTAAGGAAAAATGATTGTACTGGGGTGGCAAAAAACAGGAGTAACCACAAAGACTCTTAGACACAAAGAACACACATTGTATTATAGAATCCCAAGGTCTTTTTTAATTGCAAGTATCTTGCCATCCAGTTGTTTTCCTGCTTTTGAGAAATCTTCTTTATGAGGCAGAGGCATTTTTACACTCATATAGAATTTAATTTTTGGCTCTGTACCTGAAGGACGAACAGATATTTTTGATCCGTTTTTTAAGAAAAATTGAAGCACATTTGATTTGGGTAATGGAAGAGAGCTTTCTTTTCCGGTTTGCAGATCAAAACTTTTTTGACTGAGATAATCATGGATTTTCATAATTTCTGAATTACCCAGGCTTTTTGGAGGATTGTTCCTGAAGCCGTTCATCATTTCCTGAATTTCTTCGGCTCCGGATTTCCCTTTTCTGACTATATTCTCCAGGGATTCTTTATAAAAATCAAATTCCAGGTAAATATCGATCAATAATTCAAAGAGGCTTTTTCCTTTAGACCTGGCCCATGCAGCTGTTTCCGCAATGAGAGCACAGGACATAACTGCATCTTTATCCCTAACAAATTCCCCGGCAAGGTATCCATAGCTTTCTTCTCCCCCTCCAATAAATTTCTTATTACCCTCATTTTGTTTAATAATGTCGGCAATATATTTGAAACCTGTGAGCACATCAAAATATTCCACACCGAACTTATTTGAAATATCGGCAATCAATTCACTTGTTACTATAGTTTTACATACATATTCCTTTCCTTTCAATAAGCCCAGTTCTGCCCACCGGGTTAGAAGGTAATAAACAAGTAAAGATCCTGTCTGGTTGCCATTGAGGATAATAAATTCATTCGAAAGGTCTCTCACCGCAATGCCCACCCGGTCGGCATCCGGATCTGTTGCCATTACCAGTTCAGCGTCCAGTAGATTGGCTTTTTCCAGTGCCATTTTTAAGGCGGCAGATTCCTCCGGGTTGGGAGAGACAACAGTAGGGAAATTCCCGTCTACAACATCTTGTTCAGGAACATTGATAATATTTGTGAATCCAAATTTCTGCAGAACTTTTGGCACCAGTTCAACCCCTGTTCCATGTATGGGTGTATACACAATTTTCATTTCTGAATTCTCTTTGATGGCTTCAGGAGAAAGAGACAATTCATGGATTTTGCCTAAATAGATATTATCGATTTCTTTCCCAATAAGTTTGATATTGTTTTCCGGACCATTATATTTCACTTCTTCGATCGAAGATATCTGATTCACCCCCTCGATAATATTGTGGTCATGTGGCGCAATAATCTGGCCTCCGTCTTCCCAGTAGGCCTTAAAACCATTGTACTCCTTTGGATTGTGGGAAGCAGTAATGACTATTCCTCCCTGGCAGCCAAAATGACGAATGGCAAAAGAAAGTTCAGGTGTGGGCCTCAGGGATTCAAATAAGTAAATATGAAAACCATTTCCGGAAAATATTCCTGCAGCAGTCCTGGCATATAAAGGACTTCTATTCCTGCAATCATAGGCTATAGCAATTTTTATCTGTTTCTTA
Source organism: Bacteroidota bacterium (assembly GCA_030642585.1). Taxonomy (GTDB): domain Bacteria; phylum Bacteroidota; class Bacteroidia; order Bacteroidales; family VadinHA17; genus JAYEGO01. Next base: position 6,802 of record DAOWNN010000078.1, read on the forward strand.
TGGGCAAAACACTTTTTCAGGTAGTTTGAATAACCCTGGGTAGCCATCCCTACTGTATAAATGTTCATGCGGTTTGTACCGGCACCCATGATACCTCTCAAACCTCCTGTTCCAAATTCCAGGTCTTTATAAAAGGCCTCAATCATTGCCTCTTCATTGCTCATTAGTTGCCTGACTTCCGCTTTTGTTGCATCATCATAATTGCCATCCAGCCATGACTGTGCCCGTTTTTTAACTGTTTCTATCAATTTGGAATTGTCCATTTTAACTTTGTATTTTCAAGTTTAACCAGAGATGAGTTTAGAGAGATCTTTTAATTCATCCAAACATATTTTCAGGCCTTCTTCCCATTGGGGAATATGTAAATCATAATAATTGATGATTTTTTCTTTAGAGAGTATACTGTATGCAGGTCTTTTTGCAGGTAATATATATTCTGTGCTTTTTACCGGAACGATGGAGCAAGGGAGGCTGGCTATGCTCTTAATTTTTGTTGCGAATTCAAACCAGGTACAGCTTCCCTCGTTGGTGTAATGAAATATTCCCGGGATGAATTGTTTCTTTTCTTGCTCAACAGAATGAATAATACTTAATATGGCTTGAGCCAGGTGGCCGGCAAATGTTGGCGTGCCAAACTGGTCATCAACTACTTTCAGAACATCTTGTTCGCGACCCTTTTTCAGTATGCTTTTTACAAAATTATGGCCATGGGATGAATACAGCCAGGAAGTGCGGATTATCATTCCCTGTTCATAACTAAGGCAGATTTTTTCTCCGGCAAGCTTTGATCGCCCATAGGCAGATTCAGGATGTGTGGGAAAATCCTCTGTATAAGGAACCTGTCCTTTTCCGTCAAAAACATAATCTGTAGATATATGAATAAGCCTTGTTCCGTGGCCCCGGATATTTTCAATAATATGCGCAAGAGCATCCGCATTGATTATCAAGGCCTTGTCCTCTTCCTCTTCGGCTTTATCAACAGCTGTATAGCCTGCACAATTGATCAGGTAATCAATTTTTTTTGAGTTGAAATAATCATGTATTGAGGAAGGATTCTGCAGATCCAAATCATCAATATCAATAAAACTGAACTCACACCCGGCAAGCTTATGTGAATGTTTTTTAATTTCCCTGCCAAGTTGGCCGTCGGATCCTGTTACCAATACTTTTATCACAAGAATGAGTTTGAGCCTATTTATATAAAAACTTCAATTGAATAGTCAAAAAGTTGCAAGCTTAAAGAGTAAGATATCAAGCTCAGAATATGTATTAATGACCAAATTAATTTATAACTTTTGGACCATCAGACCTTTCGACTATTAGACTTTTACTATTCACTTTTTGACTTGTTTCACCGCAAACTTAACAATTATTTAAAAGCGTGAATTACACCTTTCTTTAATTATTCATTTCGGCTTTCGAAAATTCCGGAAAAGCTTGATCGCGCCCGGTCAGAACCATTTTTTCAGAAGGTATCATCCAGTCAATACCGAGCATGGAATCGTTAAATAAAATACCTCTTTCTGCCTGGGGATGATACAATACGCTACATTTATAAAGTACTGTAGCCTCTTCACTGAGTACTGAAA